>NZ_JBEFDG010000057.1:0-7537 GCF_040137905.1 Corticimicrobacter sp. | reverse complement strand
CCTGCTCAAGCTGCTTTTCCTTGAGACGCTCTTCCAACTCCTTGATCTGTTTCTTCAAGAGTTCCTTTTGATCCTCGGCAGCCGTCGAACCTCCACTACTGCCACTTTGCTGAACTCCCGCAGCTTGCCCGCTACCCTGGGCACCCGTGTTGCCCTGCTGGCTGCCAGCAGACAGCGCACGGCCCTCCTCCGAAATATTCACCTCGGTAGACGGAGTCGCGCCGGATGTGCTTTCGGATTCAGCAGCGTCCTGAACCTGGACATTGTTCTGCTGGACAGCCTGTGAATTCGACGCTGTATTCACGGCACCATAGCTGGATGCGCCAATCGATGAAATGGTATTCATATGGACAGACCTATTGGGAGAAACAACCAAAGAAACAAACTGAAATATTATTGTACTCCTCTGTCATCCTATACTTTTGCCATGAACCACAACGAATACACTCAGACGCTCACGGGCATTCTGCAGGCACATGCAAGCGCTGCCGGGCAGACCATTCAGTCACTCGTGGCTGCGCTGCCATCCAAGGCACGGGCCATTCATTTTGCGATCCATCCGGACCAGGATGGCTGCGGGACGTTTTCCGTGGTCGCCAGCCTTGATGGCCCGGATCTATACGTACTGAACAAGGCCATTGATGCGCACCGCTATCTGTTTGACGTGCGCTATACCAGTACCGGAGTCGAACCTGCCGTGCCTCTGTTTGATCCTGATGACACCGAGTTCGACGTGCAGAACGCAATTGTCGATACCGCAATGCACTGGGTACGCGACCTGTGGCAAAGCTGGGCCAGCCAGCACTCCCCGCTGCCTGCCGTGGTCTATGGTGAAGAGGGATACGGCACGCTGCAGCCTATTCTGTTGCCATCGGCAACCGGTACCCTGGCCTACTGACTGCAAGTCTAGACTGAAGTCTGAGCCCGTCGTACTGACAGCACTGGTACAATCTCGCGATTTGCAACTTACTGGTAGCTTCGCGTCATGGGTTTTGAACAACTTGCCGCACTCAAAGAACAACTGGCCGCCCAGGCAGCCGAGAAGCGGCAGCAGTCGCGCAAGCCGGCCCCTGCCGGCAAGCCGCGCAGCGAGCGCCCTGCCCGTGACGGCAAGGCTGCGGCACGCCCGCAGCGGCCTGCACAGCGACGCGAGCAGCCGGATGTCGATCCGGTCGTACTGACGATCTCCAAGCTGCAGCGCCTGTACCCCAAGACCTTCCCCAAGAAGCCTGAGCCCAAGGTCGCGCTCAAGATCGGCATTCTCCAGGATCTGCTTGCACAGGCCGACAGTCTCAAGCTGACCGAAGAAGAAATCCGTGCAGCGATCAAGACCTGGTGCGAAGGCAGCCGTTATTGGTCCTGCATGATCGAAGATGCCGTGCGCATCAACCTGCAGGGCGAAGCCGAGGGACAGGTCACGGCACCGGAGGCCGTCCGTGCCAAGCAACTGTCGGCACGCCGTCGCCGCAGTGCCATCCAGGCCGCCAAGGGCGCACGTCAGCCGGGCAAGAATACGGGCGAGACTGTTGCTGCGGGCAGCGATACCACAGCAGCAGCGGAACCGACCATGACTGAAACCGCCACCCCCGAGGCCCAGTTGGCGGCAGTCCAGCCTTCGTCCGCACAGGCAGCCTCGGATGCCAACGCACCGGACAGCGATTCCACGCCCTCCGGTCAGGCAGCAACAGACAGCACGGAGTCACAGTGAGCGACACCCCGAAGCCGAACACCACACCGGATGAGTCCTGGGGCTTTCTGCACCCGGAATGCCATGGTCAGAATGCCCTGCTGTTTTTCAGCTGGGATCTGGCGCGCACCATCGAGGAGCAGTTCCGCCACCATTCCGAGGCCGGCATGGGCCAGCAATTGCACGAAGCACAGGAAGCCGTGGATCGCCTGCTCAGGCAATATGTGATGATCCAGGCCAACCCCAAGGCATTCGAAGGCCAGAGCATCGTGCTGCAACTCGAACCTGCGGAAAGCGACGAGCAGGGTACCCCCATATTGGCATTGCGCACGTCGCCGGAACTGGAAGCCCTGTTACTGCAGGTTCAGCAACTGCACCGCCAGTCAGCGACCAGCCTCAACTGATCGACAGCAGCATCACCACACCGGACAGGGTCAGCATACCCAGCACAATCTGCCGAAAGTGCTGATCGCTGATCCCCACATACACCCGCGTACCCATCAACACCGGAATGACCACAACGGCCGACACGGCCGCCATGTAAGGCACCATGTCGGTTGTGACGATGCCTCGCGCAACATACATCAGCATCGCCACACACAACATGGCAAGATTGAAGTTCTGGATAATGCCACGTTGATGATCCTTGGACAGGCCGCACAAAGTGCACCACAACGTCGGCAAGGTGCCGGTAAAGCCGCCCAGCCCACCCATCACGCCACCCGCCCAGCCAACCACGGCATCGGCCAGTCGTCCACCGGCAGTAATGCGAGGAAACCGGGAAATCAACAGCATGGTCGGGCACCATAGCACCAGAAAAGTGCCCAGCACCAGTTTGAAGAGACGCATGTCCAGATAGGGAAGCACCCATACACCAACCGGCACGCCGCATAACCCGCCTGCCAGGAACGGCCAGAGCACCCGCATATCCCAGCTTCTGCGCACAAAGATTGCCGCCAGAATCTGCCCGGTCAACGCTCCGGATACCGCCAGTGTAGCGGCCAGGGCGGGATCCAGCACCCAGGCCCAGATCGACATGGCCGTCAGCCCGAAACCGAACCCGGACAGGCCCTGCACAAACCCTGCCAACAATGCACCACCCACTACCGCCAGCCAGATCACATCCACTCCCGAGGCACTTTCGATCCAATCCGAGCATTCTAGGGCAAAATACCAGTCCAGACAGTGACACCCTCCTCCTCATGACCGAGACCGAACCCGCAGACATCCTCGCCGATCCACCGCCGCAGCACCCCGATGCCCCTGGCCCGAATGAGTGCTGCCAGAGCGGCTGCGATCCCTGCATCCTGGATCTCTATGCCGAGGAACTGCAACAATACCGGGAGGCACTGCGCCAATGGCAGGCGCGCCATCCCGAAGCCAACCAGGAAGCCCGATCATGAACGCCCCAGCCGCAGGACAGGTGTACGACCTGCACAGCCATTCGACCGTTTCCGATGGTGTGCTGCGACCGGCCGACGTGGCTGCACGCGCGCATCGCAACGGGGTGCAGGTCTGGGCACTGACCGATCATGACGAAACGGGCGGCCTGCCTGAAGCGGCTGAAGCAGCCTCGGTGCTTGGCATGGGCTTTGTACCGGGGGTGGAAATATCGGTAACCTGGGCAAGCCGCACAGTACACGTGGTCGGACTGAATATCGACCCCGGCCACGCCGGACTCAATGCCGGCCTGGCTGCCACCCGAGCCTGCCGGGCGGAGCGCGCGCAACGCATGGGCCAGCGACTGGCGGAGCTCGGCATGCCTGGCTGCTATGAAGGTGCCCTGCCTTATGCCGACAATCCGGAACTGGTCAGCCGTACCCACTTTGCCCGCTATATGGTCGACAGCGGCCTGTGCCCCGATCTCAGAAGCGTATTCAACCGCTACCTGGCAGACGGCATGCCGGCCGATGTGCCGATACGCTGGGCCAGCCTGGAAGATTGCATGACGTGGATACTCGCTGCCGGCGGCGTGGCCGTGCTGGCCCACCCAGGCCGCTACAAATACAGTGAACTGGAATTCGATGCGCTGTACGGCGTCTTCCGCGATCTGGGCGGCAGCGCCATCGAGGTGATTGCCGGTGGTCATACTCCCGAGCAGTATGTGGAATATGCCCACATTGCCCGGCACTACGGATTTCTGGCTTCGACGGGTTCGGACTTTCACAGTCCGACTGAAAGCCGGGTAGACCTGGGGCAGCTACCGCCCTTGCCCCCCATGCTGACACCCGTATGGACCGCCTGGTCCTGAATGGCACGCCCTGCAACACTGCAGGGCCGTGCCATGGCTGATCAGCCCGGTTTCAGGCGTTGGCCAGGAGCTGGGCCGATACCAGTCGCGACAATTCGCCCTGCGACATCACGCCCAGTTGCTCGGCAGCAGCACCCACGGAGATTTTCTCGCGCAGCGCCAGCTTGACGATCTGGGCCGCTTTTTCGTAGCCGATGACCGGATTGAGCGCCGTTGCCAGCGTAACCGACTCGGACACGCGCCGGGCCAGCGCCTCTTCGTTGATGGAAATCCCTTCGATGCAGTTGACCTGCAAGGTACTGCAGGCTGCTGCCAGATGCTCCAGGCTACGGAACAGCGCCCAGCCCATGACAGGCTCGAAGGCGTTGAGCTGCAATTGACCGGCCTCGCTGGCCATGGCGATCGTGACATCGTTGCCGATCACCTCGAAAGCCACCTGATTCACCACCTCCGGAATCACCGGATTGACCTTGCCGGGCATGATGGAAGAACCTGCCTGGCGGGCCGGCAGCAGGATATCGCCAATACCGGTCTGGGGACCAGACGACAGCAGCCGCAGGTCATTGGAAATCTTGCTCAGCTTGCAGGCAATCTGCTTGAGCACCCCCGACATCTGTACGAAGGCCCCCGTATCCTGCGTTGCGGCGATCAGGTTGCCGGCTGCCCGCACTGGTACGCCGCTGACTGCGGCCAGTTCGGGGGCAACCCGATCCACGTAGGCCTGGGGTGCATTGATGCTGGTACCGATCGCCGTGGCGCCCAGGTTGATCTCCAGCATCAGCTCGCGGGACTCCTGCAAGCGGGTCTCTTCGGCGGCCAGCATGCTGGCGAATGCCTGGAACTCCTGGCCCAGCGTCATGGGCACGGCATCCTGCAACTGCGTGCGGCCGATCTTGACAACGGCATGGAACTCGGCCGCCTTGGCCTCGATTGCCCCGCGCAGTGCGGCCACGGCCTCGATCACCCGGCCCGCGCCCATCCAGGCAGCCATGTGCAATGCCGTAGGATAGACATCGTTGGTACTCTGCGATGCATTGACATGATCGTTGGGATGCAGCGCGCCATACTGACCCCGACTTTCGCCCAGGTGCTCGAGCGCACGGTTGGCGATGACTTCGTTGGCATTCATGTTGGTCGAGGTGCCGGCACCTCCCTGGATCACATCCACCACGAACTGGTCGTGCAACTGCCCTGCGATGATGTCGTCGCAGGCCTGCTCGATGGCCTCTGCCAGGCGAGCATCCAGGGCACCGCAGGCAGCATTGGCACGGGCGGCAGCCTTCTTGACCCAGGCCAGCGCCCGGATGAAATCGGGATAGCTGCCGATCTGTTGCCTGCTGATCGGAAAATTCTCGATGGCACGCGCCGTGTGTACGCCCCAATAGGCGTTTGCTGGCACTGCCTTTTCACCCAGGAAATCCCGCTCGATGCGGGTTTCCGCCATTGCAACCGACGTAGTCATCTCGACATCCTCGAAAAGAATCACAAGCCGCCGCCATAGGGCAGCGGATCGCGAGATGATACGCCCCTTTTTTATTGTTATTTATGCCTTGCCGACAATGAACTGTCCCTTATTATGAAAATTCACTCCCCAGAATATGCGAACCGTCCCTCTTTAATGGTTCCCATAACCCTGGCACGCGCATCAAACCCCTGGTGATTATCCTTGTCGATATTCAGTACGCCATTTGGCACGGTCAGGTCGCGGGTATTTTCCAGTGCATCACGCAATGCCTGGCGAAATGCTGGCGTGCCAGGCTCGGCATCGCCTGCCGCCAGTGCACGCGCAGCAGCAGAATCCAGCAGCATCCAGGCTCCCCAGGCATCACCGGCAAACTGAGTCATGGTGTGAGGGCCATATTCCTTCTCAAAGCGCTCGGTGAAATCCAGCGCAACCGGCTTGACCGGATTGCCGTCAGGCAAATCCCTGGCCACCACGCCGGGGCCCGTCGGGAACAGGGTGTTTTCGACATCCTTGCCACCGATCTGCAGGAACTCCAGCGTACCGATCCCGTGCGTCTGATAGATCGGCCCTGCATAGCCGCGCTCCAGCAGCGTTTTCTGCGGCAAGACCGTAGGCGTACCCGCACCGGCGATAAGAATTGCCTCGGGCTTGGCCGCCATCAGTTTGAGCACCTGTCCGGTCACCGAGGCATCGGTCCGCTGATAGCGCTCCTGTGCCACGATGCGCGGCCCGCCTTCGGCGGCTGCCTTGCTGAATTCGTCCCACCAGCTATCGCCATATGAGTCGGCAAAGCCGATGAAGCCGACGGTCTCGATGCCCTGCCCACGCATGTGCTCGATCAATGCGGTGGCCATCAGAGAGTCATTCTGGGGCATTTTGAATGCCCATTGCCGCTTGGGATCGCTCTGTGGCTCCACGATCACCGCAGAGGCTGCCAGCGCCACCATCGGCGTGCCCGTTTCCTGCAGCACATCCAGGCCGGCCAGGGCCGCTGCCGTGGTATTGGGGCCGACAATGGCATCGACTTTTTCTTCCGAGGTCAGCTTGCGGAAATTGCGTACGGCACGACTGACGTCGGTACCATCGTCCAGCACGATATAGCGTGCCGGCCGCCCACCCAGGGTTTGCGGCCACAGGCGGATGGCATTCTGCGACTGGATGCCGATGGCCGCGGCCGGACCCGTGCTCGACAGCACCACCCCCACCGTGACCGGCTCATCGGCCGCCCTGGCAAGCGGCATGCCCAGGGTCATTGCGCCAGCAAGCAAGCCACATCCGAGCGCGCGGCGTTTCAGATTGATCATTCCCATACCCATTAAAAGTCCAATGCCATATTTTGCCTCATAACACTCCCCCGCAACGGCGTGTATTGCGGCCGCGCCGGCTCAGCCTATGCTCATCAGGCTGGCATTGCCACCTGCCGCAGCTGTATTGACGCTGAGCGCACACTCGCTGACCAGTCGGTCGCAGGCATAGCGCGCACCCGACTGTATCTCGCCAGAGGTCAACCCCTGCACCGACAGGATCGGACCAGACCGGGCCGCGATGCGCTGATTCAGGCACAGCAGTGCATCGCTGTCGCCCTCGAACAGCACCGCATGGATACCGTCAAGCGTGTCGATATCGCCGCCGCCCACCATGCCGATCTGCGCACGCTCGGCTTCCGGCAGAGCTGCCCACCAGCGCTGCACGGCATCATTCCCGACCCACATCGCCCGATTGCCGCAGGACTTGGCCGCATCCCACTGCACCTGTGCCCCTTCGGCAGTAGCAGCAACACACAGCACGGTACCGCGTGGCCGCAGGATCCAGGCATTGCGCTCGCCTGTGGGCCCTGGCAGCGCCTGCACGCAAGGCAACGCCTGCGCATCAGGCACGATCGATTGCAATGCCGAGGATGGCCGCACCGACAGCAGGCGATACAGATACAGCGGCCCACCCGCCTTCGGCCCCGTGCCGGAAAGCCCTTCACCGCCGAACGGCTGCACACCGACCACGGCACCGATGACGTTGCGATTCACGTAGATATTGCCGGCCCGGATCCGCTGCGTGGCGAACTCGATCATCTCGTCGATGCGCGTATGCACACCGAAAGTCAGCCCGTAGCCAGTGGCATTGATATCGTCGATCAGTG
>NZ_JBEFDG010000056.1:0-40861 GCF_040137905.1 Corticimicrobacter sp. | reverse complement strand
TCTGGGGAACGGTGATGTCTGGTTGACAGTACCCGGTACGGATTCGCTGCTGCTCAAACCGTAAAACGTCCCGACAGTCTTCTTCTGCCAAGGAGCCTCACATATGCCAAAAACCCGCGTCATGATCGTCGATGATTCGGCCGTGGTACGCAAAGTCGTCTCCCAGGCCATCTCGCGCGAGCCCGCCATCGAAGTCATCGGCACGGCGCAGGATCCCATTTTCGCCCTGCAACGCCTGCAGCACGAATGGCCCGATGTCTTTATCGTCGACATCGAGATGCCCCGCATGGACGGCCTTACCTTCCTCAAAAAAATCATGGCCGAACGACCCACCCCGGTCATCATCTGCTCTTCCCTGGCCGCTCAGGGTACCCAGGTCGCCATGGAGGCCATCGCCGCCGGTGCCGTCAGCATCATCACCAAACCCAAGCTGGATCTCAAGGCTTTCCTCGAAGATGCCAGCAACGATATCGTCTCCGCCATCAAGGCTGCCGCCAGGGTCAACATGTCGGCACTGCGAAAACTGCAGACACCCGCCCAGCCTGTCGCGCCCAAATACGATGCCAGTGCCGTCCTCGGCCTGTCATCGCACAAAGGCGAACAGATGTACGGCACCACCCACAAGCTGATTGCCATCGGCACCTCCACCGGCGGCACCCAGGCGCTGGAGGCGGTACTGACCCGCCTGCCACGCGTCTGTACCGGACTGGTCATCGTGCAGCACATGCCGGAGAAATTCACCGCGCTCTTTGCCGAACGACTCGACAGCCTCTGCCAGATCGAGGTCCGCGAGGCCCGCGACGGCGATCGGGTCCGCAACGGACTGGCGCTGGTCGCACCCGGCGGCAGGCACATGCTGGTACGGCGCAGCGGTGCCCAATACTGCGTCGAGGTCAGGGACGGGCCGCTGGTCAATCGCCACAAGCCTTCCGTCGATGTGCTGTTCCGCTCTGTCGCACAGGTCGCCGGCAAGAATGCCCTGGGCATCATCATGACCGGCATGGGCGACGACGGTGCCCGCGGTCTGAAGGAAATGCACGAGGCCGGTGCCCGCACCCTGGCTGAAGATGAATCCACCTGCGTCGTCTATGGCATGCCCAAGGAAGCCGTGCGCATGGGCGGAGTGGACAAGGTCTTGCCTCTGGATCGCATGCCTCAGGAAATCGTCGCATTTCACTGAGAATGCCGCGCACGATACTGCGTGCTGAGCACCTTCAAAATCAGAATACCCGACTGATCGTCATGCTGCCGAACACCGGCCGATCCCCCTGGCCGTCAAATTCGCGGGTACGGTGATAGCGTGCAAAAGCCACCTTCCACGGCCCGTACGTGACGGCCAACCCATACCCGAAATCCGCCACAAAAGGCCGCTTGTGCACGCTGTGGCTGTTGCGGAAGGTATTGCCGTCCAACGTAATGTCATGCACCATCCAGCGCCCATCCACCGTGGCAAACAGGTGTCCGCCCCAGCCCCTGTTGCGTTCACCGCGCGGCTGTGGTGCCATGTTCTCGCCCGAGGGCCGCAACGGTGAACTGCCAAAATCATCCGGCAGACGCCAGCCAAAACGGATCTCCCCACCCACATTGGCATAGGTAGCGAGGTTGCCCAGGCTGCCCCCCCAGTGCGTCGAGGCATCCCAGCCCCAGCCCCGGCGTGCCTCGGCAGGCTGCCAGCGACGGGTACGCTCGTGGATCAGTTGGAAAACCGGCTCGTTGTGCAACTGGTTATCCCATCCCTTGAAGCGGTCGGCACCGATGATGCGATGCCATTCACTCTGCGTCTTGCCCGCCAGCGCGGCGGGGCCGACGACGCCCAGGCGCAGTACGGTAGTACGCAGCAGGTCATCGGCACGTGCGTTGTAGCCGGCACTGACAAACAGCACACCGGCATACGGGCGATCATCCTCGATCAGATCGGAGCGATAGCGATCCTCGGGCGTGAACATACCCTGACCAAGGCTGAACACCACATTCTGCAGATCGGTCGCCTCGGGATGCAGCCAGCGCAGGAAATGGCTGGTCTTGCGCATCCAGGCCGGCTGGCAGGGATCATTGCTGAAATCGGTCAGATTGGGCGACACCACCGACAACAGCAAGCCATTGGTGTAGTTCTGATCCTGATCGTCCCAACCGAACATATCATTGTCGAGCCGCAGCGTGACCCCGAAACCTGCCTGCTCGACCGAACTGTCGCGCACGCAGTCCTGCGCCACAGCCGTGCCCGCCAGCATGAACATGAGCACGCCCAGCAGGCCGCTGCCGCGCAGCCTGCGCGATGCACGGCGTTGCCCGGATCGGTATTGAGTCCGTGGAGTCATCTCGTTCTCGCCTCATGAAAGGGATAAGCAATGCTGCATAGGGTCCGGCCATGCCGGAAGCCGGAAAATTGTAACTGCGCCAGCACCGACAAAACGTGTCAGAGGGTAAGTCAACTTCGACCACCCTGTGACAATTTTGTCCAATTTTCAAGGGCATGGCGATCCGGTAGATTGCCTTTTCGCTGATCGGACAAGGGAGCGTCATGCCAGAATCGAAGATGTCGGGGATAAAAGTGGGTGGCTTGAATACGGTCGGATCGAATATGCCGGCCTCAGGTTTGCTGCAAGCTCATGTCCAGACTGCAGATCATGCCGTCTCACTCCCAGGCCTGCGCCTGACCAACGATCTGGTGTTCAAGGCACTTTTCAGTCGTCATCTGCATCTGCTGTCGGATCTGATCAACGCCGTTCTGCAGTGGCCATCCCCGGTTACCGTCGTCAAGGTGCTCAATCCCGATATCCTGCCGCGCCACGCCAATGGCAAACGCATCGTCATGGATATCCTGGTGCGTGATGCCACCGACGCCGTATTCATCATCGAGATGCAGGTACGCCGCGAAGAACCCTGGCCGGAACGCAATGTGTATTACCTGGCACGCGGCCTATCGGAACAGCTACAAGCCGGGCAGGATTATGAAAGTTTGCGCCCAGTGATCGGCATCAGCCTATTGGCTCATGACCTGTTCCCGGAATATCCACATCAGGCCCTCTGGCGGTTGGCCCTGCGTGATGAGCAGACACCCGCCGTCTGCTTCAAGGAAGCTCTGCAACTGCATATAATGGAACTGCCCAAGGCTGAACGACTGGGCGATCTGCCGCCCGAACTGCGCGCCTGGATCGCCTGCCTGCTGCACAACCTGGACGAGGCCGCCATGAAGCAGATTACCCATCCTCCCGTGCAGGAAACCCTGCAACACCTGCAGACCCTGTCTGCCGATGAAAAACTGCGCTGGGCGGCACTGCAGCATGATATTGCCATGCTCGATGAGCGTACCGCACTCAATCGTGCGACCCGCAAGGGGGTTGAGCAAGGATTGGCACAGGGTATTGAGCAGGGCCTGCAACAAGGTCGGGAAGAAGGTATCAAACAAACCCTGGCGCAAGGCCGTGAAGCGGCAGCGGGAACGCTGACTACATTACTGCTGCGCAAATTCAGCCATATTCCCATGCCGGTGCAGGATCGCATCGCCTCCGCCGACCTGGCTGCCTTGCAGCAATGGACCATCAACGTGCTGGATGCCGATCAGATCGAAGAGGTATTCAAAACACCGCTTTGATGTGTAGCAAGGTGCCACCACTCATGCCAAAGTCGGATACACCAACGCTGAATTCATCCTACGCTCCCAATTCGACCTGCACCTGTCTTTCGGCACTGCGCCCCAGATCATCACTGACCCGCAACCGGTAAGCCCCACTGCGCGGCGGACGCCAGGCCAGTCCTTCGCCGGGGGCAGACTGCCCCAGATACGACTGGCCGGCAAACCAGTACAGGCGCGTGGCCGCGCTGTCGGCCGAGGCGCGCAGCAGCAGCCCGGCTTCCTGCTCGGCACTGCCCAGCCTGTAGGTCACGCCCTGCAATGGTGCAAGGATCGACGGCGGATCACCTGCCACCTGCGCATGGCCCGTCCCGCATGCCGGCAGGCTGGGCGGATGACGGCGCGGCACGCTGGCGGCATCGAACAGACGCCGCATCTCGCCCGGCCAGAATTCGAACACCTCAAGGCGGCTGTCCTCAGGAAACGGCGGCCCGCACACGGCCCGTCCGGCCGCATCGACACGTACCGGCCGATGCAGCGTGGACACACGAATGGGCGACACGCCGGGCATGAACCAGGACGGCACGGTCTGCGGACACCAGCGGTCAGGCAGGTCGCCCGAAGCGCGGCACACCTGCACTGCCTCGACGCCCTGCGGAGGGGTATCACGCCAGTCGACACGCGGCCCGATGGCCGCCAGCGCATCGGCCAGCCGGAAAAACAGCGGCGCAGCCATCTGGGCACCAATGAATGCAGGATTGGCCCGCCCATCGAAATTGCCGACCCAGACCACCAGCACGTACGGGCCGATCAAACCCGCACTCCAGGCATCGTGAAACCCCCACGACGTACCGGTTTTCCAGGCTACGGGCCATTGTGCACCCCGCCGGTCGGGAGGCAAACCATCCGGGCGGGGGTTGTAGCGCAACATGTCGCGCACCATGAATGACGCGCCTGGCGACATCAGTGTTTCGCCCGCCGCCGCGGGATCGCCCTGCAGCATCCGGGCGCGAACGGCACGGCCATCGCGCCCCAGCGCCAGATAGAGCTGTGCCAGTTCCAGCGGCGTCAGCTCCCCACCCCCCAGGGCCAGCGCCAGGCCGTAATGCGCCTCTTCTCGCAAGCCGCTGACCCCTGCCCGCACCAGCAAATCGTGCAGGCCGGGCCGGCCCAGCCGGTTGGCCAGCCATACGGCAGGGATGTTGCGGCTGCGGATCAGGGCATCACGCGCGGTCAGCGGCCCGGCAAACTTGCCGTCGAAATTCTCCGGCTGGAAATACCCGAATGCCGTCGGAATGTCCCGCAACATGCTGAGCGGATGGATCAGGCCACGATCCAGGGCCAGCCCGTACAGGAATGGCTTGAGCGTGGAGCCCGGCGAGCGGCGGGCGCGTATGCCATCGACCTGGCCGTGGATAGAGACATCGAAATAGTCGGCCGAGCCGACCCAGGCCTTGACCGACAGGTCGCGACTGTCCAGCAGCAGCGCCGTTGCATTGCGCACGCCCCGGCTGGCCTGCTGCCGCACGAACTGACGCACAGTTGTCTCTGCCATCCGCTGCAGTACCGGAGACAGCGTGGTCTGCAACACGGTATCACTGCGGCTGGCCAGCAGGTGATCGCTTAAATGCGGTGCGGAAAACGGCAGGCGTCGCTGCGTCGCAGGCGGCAGTTCCAGTGCCATGACACCGCCATTGCGGGCATCATCGGGATAGGCCTGCAACCAGTCCTGCAGCAATGCTTCGGTCGCCCGCCGCTGCGCTGAACCAGAGCGACTGCGCCAGGTCGGCTGTTGCGGCATCACCGCCAGCGCCAGTGCCTCGGATAACGACAGGCGGCTGGCCGGCTTGCCGAAATACAGCCGGCTGGCCGCGCCGACCCCCTCGATGTTGCCACCCATGGGCACCAGGTTGAGATAAGCCTCGAGCAATTCATCCTTGCCATGGCGCAACTCCAGCCAGAGCGCCAGCGCCATCTGTTGCAACTTGCCAGCCACGGTACGGGTATTGAGGCCGTAGAGCCGGCGCGCCAGTTGCATGGTGACCGTGGAAGCCCCCATGCGCGTCCCGCCACCATAGGTTTCACGCACGGCACGCAGCAGGGCCACCGGGTTGATGCCCGGATGCCAGTAAAAATATCGATCTTCCTTGAGCAGCATGGCCTGCACCATGCTGTCGGGAATATCGGCCAGCGGCACATGCTCCCGGTATTGCTGGTCCGGGGCCAGGGTCATGCGCAGCAGACTGCCGTCGGCGGCAAGCACCTGGCGTGAAAAAGCCACTTCGGCAAACAGGCCCGGACCCGGCCACAGCCGCACCCCCACGACTACCAGCCCCAGCACAATCGCCACCACCAGCACACCATATAGCCAGCGCCAGCCTCGGCGGCGCGATGACAGGGGTTGCTGCAAGTCCGAAGCTGGAGGTGGCGGCCCCTGCGCCAGACGCCACCACCCAGCACGCCTCATGGCTGGACGATTTCCAGCCGGCCCACGGCACCGTGAGCCTGCAGCGTCGGATCGTACATGCCCTCGGCATAAGCCGGCGGGATACCGAACTCGCCGGCGCTGACCGCACGGACGCGATAGACGAATGTGCGATCCTGACGATCCAGCCAGCCATACAGGATCACCCGATCCTCGCGTACATCAACCTGCTCCGGTTCCCAGTCGCTGCGCTCCGGCTCGCCGATCGGCGCACGCCAGCCGCCCTCGCCCCCTTCCTCGTCGAAGTATTCACCGGACTCATCGGCTGCGGCATCGTAGCCCGAGCTGTTTTCATCGACCTGCGGTGCCATGCGGTAGACAGGTTCAACGCCCCCCGGCAACAGATCGACTACGGCCACCTGGCCTGAACGATTGTCATCGGTCACCCGCACGCGTACCTGCACCAGCATTTCCTGGCCGACTTCGGCACGCGTCAGCGGCTTGCCGTCCAGATCCAGATAGGCATGCATCACCTCCAGTCCTTCGTATACCGGCTGGGTCGGCACGTCGCGGTCAAAGCCGGCCTGGCTCAGCATGTAGAAGGCCGGTGCCCGCCCCGTCTTTTCCAGTTCGACCTGGCGGGTGCCCACCGGTACGGCCGCTTGCGGCGGATTGCCCTGCAGGTCCAGTGCAATCCGCAGCCCTTCGGTCGCGCCAGCCTGGGCGGCCATGCGTGCGCTGGCCTGCAGTGCCATGTCGGCACCAGCCTGGGTGCCGTAGGCATCGAGCGCCCGCACCAGCAATGCGGCCGAATACGAACTGTAGCGCTGTGCAGCAATCGCCTCGCCCATGCGATCCAGCACCGCATCCGGCACGCTCTTGCGGGCGGCAGCAAAATGCCGGCTCATCAGCGTCAGGCGCTCGGCATCATGGATCAGCGGATCGCTGTACTGGCCACTGCGCTGCCAGGGCGACAGCAATTGCCAGGGCACATCGGCAAACAGGGCGTCGGCCTGCCGGTCTTCCCGCATCAGGCGATAGGCAGCAGCCAGATAGGCCGCGCCCAGGTCACGACGCCATGCATCACCATGGTAAACCTCGTACTGTTCACGGATATCGGCCAGCATCCGCCCGGCCTGTCGCCCTTGGCGGGTCAACAGATAGGCGGCATAGGCACGCAGGCGCAGATCCTCCATGCCTTCGGATGGACGATTCGCCAGTGCCTCGGCATAGTCAAGCGTACGCGCCAGCAGGTCATCCGACACGACCAGGCCACGCTGACGGGCCTCGATCAGGAAATCGAGCGCATACAGTGTCGCCATGTCGTCGGCCTCCAGGCTGGCTGACCACATGCCGATCCCGCCGTCGTAGTTCATGCGCTGGCGCAACAGCCGCTCGGCCTGCGCATAGGCATCGCGAGCCTGCTGTGTCGTGCCGCCCGCCTCGGTACCCAGCACCAGCGCCGGCATGGCCTTGGACACCATCTGCTCGGTGCAGCTGTAGCTGTAGTCTCCCAGATACTGGGACAGGCCGCTGATCCAGGCCAGCGGCGATGCCGCTGCACTGAGCCCGACCTGCCGATAGGCGTCATGCAGGTTGCGCGACAGCGCCAGCGTCTGGCTGCCTGTTGAAAAACGGCCGGCATCGAGCGTCACGCGATGCGTGCTCAAGGGTCGCACCGAGATTTCCTCGCCGATGCTCACCTTGCGGCCATCCGGCAGGTGAGCAGTCCAACGCAGCGCCGCCGCCCCCAGTTGCTCACCGGCCTGAACCTGCAGCTTCAGCGTCTGCTCGCGACGCGGTGCCAATGTAAGCGTCTGCTGCGTGCCATCGGCCAGAACCAGGCCCGTGTCGGCGACAACCTCCAGCCGCACTTCGGCCGGCGCGTCCAGGTTGCTGTAGACCCCTGCGGTTACTTCAAAACGGTCTCCCGGCGAGACAGCAGCCGGTACGTTGGGGGTGATCACCAGCGGGCCGCGCACGGCGCTGGCACCTTCTGCCACGCCGATGCCCTGGGCATCGACCGCCACGGCAAAGAGCCGCAGCGAGCCGTTAAAGCTCTCCGGTACCGTATAGCTGAACTGCGACCGGCCCGCCGGCACGTCGATCAGCCCGGACCACCAGGCGACCGGCGGCTGGCGCTTGCGCTTGAATGGGTTGAGATGCGCATCGAGCACGCCTTCACCGTCACCCCCGGCAGCGGCTACATTCAGCAGGCGACTGAACTCGGGCAGGATCAGGTCGAGGATCTGGCTGGTTTCGACTTCCAGCGCACGCTTGCGGAAGAAATGCGCCAGCGGCTCGGGTGTACGGTAGCGCGCCACGCTCAGGATACCTTCGTCCACGGCATAAACCACGGCCCGCGCCGGACGACCACTCTCCAGCGAGAAGGTCAGTGTCTGGCCGGGTTCTATCTTCTCGGGCGAGGTCAGCGCCAGCGGCAGTGTACGGCGCTCCAGACTCAGCTTGAAGGGAGCCACGCCGACCGACAGCGGGCTGGCATAGATCTCATCGGAAGACGGTGCACGCACGAACTGAACATTGACGTAGGCATTGCCCTCCAGGTCATCGGGAATGCGGATGCGCTGCACGCTGCTGGTCGTATCGGCACGGAACCACTGCGCCTGGTAGACGCGATCACGCTCGATGGTGATCAGGCCGGCACCGACATAGGGCGCTCGCACCGAGATTTCGATCTCGTCGCCAGGGCGGTACTGCGCACGGTCGAGTTTCAACTGCAGCTCGGCATTGCGATCCAGGGCACGCGTCATGTTGGCGGCACCGGCAACCGAATAGTCGATGGCATTGAGCAGCCGCCCTTCGGCATCCATCAGCCGCAGGCTGAAGTCACCCGGCTTGCCGGTATCCAGCGGCCAGGCCTTGCCTGCCACCGGCACCCCAAACGGCTGGCTGCCCAGCGACACTTCCTTGAGCCGCGAGACATAACGATAGGTATCGTCGGGCTGGCGCACCAGCACCGATACATAGCGCTTTTCGACCAGATCCAGGGTCAGCCCCTCGACCGCCACCGGTTCGAGATCCGGCCCGACGGCCAGCCAGTCCACGGCGCGCTGGGCACCTCGCGCCACATAATCGAGCGCATCGCGGCTGCGCACGCCCACCAGCCAGGGCGCGCTCGATACCAGCACACGCGACTGGGCCGCCACATTGCGTCCGCCTTCTGCCTCATAGACCCGCGTCAGCAATTGCAGGCCGTAGGTCCCCTCGGCAAACCGGTCCAGACCCAGGTCGAATGTGGCCTGGCCGTTTTCGTCGGTCTGCTGGTCCGGCAGGTTCTCGATGCTGACTTCGCTGCGCGGGTTATAGGCACGGAAGCGATAGTCGCGATAGCGCTCGAAACCGGCAAAAGCGGGGGCCAGGCGCATCTCGGCCGATACGCGCCGGTCCGAAGCCGGGGCGCCGAACAGATGCATGGCCTCGACCCGCGCCTGCACCTGATCCGGGCGCACCCAGCCGACAACCGGCTGCGCCGTCAGATCCAGACCGACTTTCATCCGGTCCGGCTCGAAATCACGCACGCGGAATGTCGTGCTGCCGATTTCGGTTTCTTCGCCATCCGGTCCCATCAGGTGCAACGACGCCTGGTAATCCCCCGCCGCAGCGGTTTCGCTGCTGGTGTACTCCATTTCGTCAAATCCGCCCGCCGACAGGCTGTAGCGCTGGCGCAGCACCATCATGCCGCGTGGATCGAATACACGGAATTCCAGCGGCATGCCGGCCAGGTCACCCTGCCAGTCGGCGCGCCGCACGATCAGGCCCAGGTGTGCCGTTTCGCCCGGCCGGTACAGGCCTCGATCGGTGAACAGGTAACCCTGCAGCCGGTCGGGCTGGCCACTCTCGTAGGCACCGCCCACGTCAAAGCGTGAATAATCCAGATAATGCGAGCGCTTGGCCAGCGGCAGGAACGACATGTCGGTACCGGCAGAGACCACGATCATCAGGGGTGCACGTTCGCGCCGCAGGTCGCCCAGTTGGGCAAAGTGCGCGCGCCCCTGTGCATCGGTGAACTGGCGGGCCACCGGCAGGCCGTTGCGGCCGACCAGTTCGACCTGCGCCTGCGCCACCGGCTCGCCGGTGCCGATGGACTGCACAAACACATCCTGGCTGCCATCGCTGGCGCGCTTGGCAATGATGCCCAGGTCGGTGACCACGATGAAACGCGTATCGCGGGCCTCGTAGCCCTGTACAAACGTACGGTCATCTTCGTCGTCGGTGGCGGCAATCCGCACCACGAACACGCCCCGACGCCCGCCCTGGGCCGTCAGGTAATCGCCCAGGTCCACACTGCTGTAGCGCGTCTTGGCCGGATCACCGGGCGGCAACATGATATCCAGCCGCTCGCGCTCGACCATGCGGTCGAACGACGATTCCGACAGGGATGGCCGGGCAAAGGTCCCGCTGCCCTGGTCCACCAGATGATGCAGCTGATTGGGCAGCATGCGGGCAATTTCCACCTGCGCGCCCGGTACGCCACGCGCCATGAAGCCCAGCCGGCGCTCGCCCGACAGGCCCAGCAGCGCGCCATCGGACATGAAGCGCAGCACCCGCGGGTAATCCGGCATGGTCTGCACCTCGAGATGCGGATTGCGCGCCAGGTAACCCCCGATGGCTTCCAGCCCCGCCTGGACCCGCACGAATATCTGGCGTCCCGGCGGCGCATCGAAACGGAAGGCATGCTGCGTATTGAGCGGCTCGATGCTGGGCACGTGCGTCAGCGCAATCCGCGACGACCGCGCCAGCACGGCATCGGTCACGTCCATCGTATCCCAATAGCCCTGATCCCGCGCACGCACGGGCAACACCCAGGCCTGCACGCCGGCCGCAATGGTGTCGTCCGTCATGGGGCGGGTACTGTGCAGCATCAGAACCGGTTCCGGCTCGCCCTGGTCATTGTCGGCAAAGATGATGCCGCCGCTTTCGAACTCCAGCTGGTAGCGTCCGGGCACGGTCAGGGCGCGATGCATGTCCCTGTCCAGTGCCTGGCCACCGCTGCGTGCCTTGATACCCTTGTCCAGCCGCAGTTCGGCCTGCACGGACTCCAGCGGCACCGCCAGCGCAGCCGACAGGATATAGGCCTTGAGCCCTTGTTCATCAAACCGGATGGCCGGCTCTGCGGCCTGCCCGGCCTGATATTGCAGGCCCTTGCCCAGGTTGAAGGCGACCCGCCGACGCACGCTTTCCTCATCGACCGGATGGGTGAAGGCAACCGTGGCCGCCGCCCGCTTGATCTGCTCGTCCTGCGGATCCTGGTAGAACGTCAGGGCCTCGATCCAGCCGTTGAAGGCCTGCGTCTCGAACGTACCCTGCGCCGACGACAGCAACACGCCCGGTGCCAGCAACCGCTCAGGCTGCATCGTCACATCATATTTTTGCCCGACCGGCCAATCGCCTGCCGGCTCGAACACCAGCAGGCGACTGCTGCTCCAGCGCCATTGCCCGTCGATGGCCGGCGACACGGACACACCTTGCGTCAGCACCTGCCCCACCGCCTCCAGCGGTGCCACCGGCTCGGCAAAGGCCACGCGCAGCGGCTGCACATGACGGCCATTCTCGTCGTAGCGGGTCAGCTCCGGGGCCACGATGCGGTACTGCACAGTGTGCGGCTGCGGCCTGGATTCATACCACTGCCAGCCATACCAGGCCCCTGCGGCCACCAGCGCCAAACCAGCCAGTGCCGCACCGGCAACCCGCGGCCGACGCCGCATGCCATTTCCCAGCCATGCAAAGCCACTGCCCAGGGCAGCCAGCCAGGCGGGGGCCTGCCACTGCACCCGTCCGAACAGGAATACCCAGCAGGCGGCCAGCAGGCGGCATACGCCACCGCTCACGGCACGCAACGGGCGGGCCAGGGAAGAGAGGAATTTCATGGTGCGGGCAGATATCAGGGGAACAGACGCATTATCGCCTATTTGCTGCTGCGGCGACGCCACGCAAGCGTGCCTGTGCACCCGGAATGTGTCTCGCATCGGCCTAGGGTTTTCCTAGGTTTGCACAATACATATTACTTCATATGATATTTGATAAGAACCCACCATAACAGGAGACAAACATGTCGCACACGACACTCAAACACTTCATCAACGGCCAGTACACAGCCGCCGCAGACAGTGAATACTTCGATCTGGTCAGCCCGGTCACCGGGCAGGTCTACGCCCGCTCGCCCAATGCCACGCAGGCCGATATCGACCGCGCCTACGATGCAGCCAGGGGAGCGTTTCGCACATGGGGCCGCAGCACGCCCTCGCAACGCCAGAAAGCCCTGCTGGCGCTGGCCGATGCCGTCGAACAGAATGCCGACCGTCTGATCGAGGCCCAAAGCCGCAACACCGGACAGCTCAAATACCTGATTGCGTCCGAGGAAGTCGCGACCTCTGCCGACCAGATCCGCTTTTTCGCCGGCATGGCACGCTGCCTCGAAGGCAAGGCCAGCGCCGAATACATACCGGGCCTGACATCCTCGATCCGCCGCGAACCACTGGGCGTGGTCGGTCAGGTCACCCCCTGGAACTACCCGTTGATGATGGCCGTCTGGAAATTGGCACCGGCCCTGGCCGCCGGCAACACCACCGTGCTCAAGCCCAGCGACACCACGCCGGAAAGCACCCTGCTGCTGGCCGAACTGGCCGCCCCGTTCTTTCCGGTCGGCACCATCAATGTCTTGCTGGGCAAGGCCGATGCCGGTGCCCGAATTGTCTCGCACAAGACCCCGGCACTTGTCTCCATTACCGGCTCCGTCAGGGCCGGCCTGCAGGTCGCCGCTGCAGCCGCCTCCAACCTGACCCGCGCCCACCTCGAACTGGGCGGCAAGGCACCCGTCGTGATCTTCGAGGACGCCGATCTCGACAAGGCGGCCACCACCATTGCCACCACGGGCTATTTCAATGCCGGCCAGGACTGCACCGCAGCCGCGCGGGTGCTGGTGGCAGAATCCGTCCACGACGATTTCGTGGCCCGCCTGGTCGAAGCGGCCAGGGCCACCCGCTTTGGCGACCCTGACGACGAGGATGCGCTCTACGGACCGCTCAACAATGCCAGCCAACTGGAGCGGGTCCAGGGTTTCATCGAGCGCCTGCCGGCCCATGCGCGCATCGAAACGGGTGGCAAGCAGGCAGACCGCCCGGGTTTCTACTTCGAGCCCACCGTCATCACCGGGCTGCAGCAGCATGACGAAGCCATCCAGACCGAGATTTTCGGGCCGGTCATTACCGTGCAGTCCTTCCGGGACGAAGCCGATGCCCTCGACAAGGCCAACGATGTCGAATACGGCCTGGCCTCCAGTGTCTGGACCCGCGACCACGGCCGTGCCACGCGGCTGTCGGGCGCGCTCGACTTCGGCACGGTCTGGATCAATACGCACATCCCGCTGACCGGGGAAATGCCGCACGGCGGCTTCAAGCGCTCGGGCTACGGCAAGGATCTCTCGGGCTACGGTTTCGAGGAATACACCCGCATCAAGCATGTGATGAGCGCACACGACTGAGCACACGGGAGAACACCATGACAGCAATCGAAAGCCTGCGCGAGCGTGTCGCCCGCGCACACCGCGAACTTTTCACAGAGCGCGACACCGGCGCGCTGGAGCGCTACTTCTCACCCGATTTCGTCGAGCACTCGCCCCTGGTTGCCGATGGACTGGAAGGTCTGCGCACACTGGTGGCGGCGCATCCGGACCTGCACCATGAGGCTCATCGTGTGCTTCAGGATGGCGATCTGGTTGCCATCCACGGTCGCTATACCGGACTGGAAAAGCAGCCACTGATCGGTTTTGATCTGTACCGGATCGCCGATGGCCTGATCGTCGAGCACTGGGACGGGCTGGTGCCCGAGGCGGCCCCCAACGCCAGTGGCCGCAGTCAGCTCGACGGCCCCACCGATCCCGGCACGGGGCACGACCCGGAACAGAACCGTGCACGGGTGACGCGCTTTTTCACGGAGACGCTGATCGCAGGTGACTACGAAGGCTTTCGGCGCTACACGGACGGCAAGACTTTCCTGCAGCACAGCCCGGACATCGCCGATGGCGTCGAGCCGGTCATCGCCTTTCTCGAAAAGCTGCGTGACGAGGGACAGGCCCTGGACTATGCCCGTATCCACCATACCGTTGCCGATGGCCAGTTCGTACTGACCCACTCGGAAGGTGCCATCGCCGGGGCACGCCATGCCTATTTCGAACTGTGGCGCGTCCAGGACGGCAGGATCATCGAACTGTGGGATGCCATCATGCCCGTGCCGGAAGATGCCCAGGCACTGCACAGACATGGCATATTCTGACTTTCGCTTTTCCACCACTGCATTGATGTCATGACTGCGCATACTGTCGTCTACTCTCCCATCGGCCAGAGCTCCCGCGCCGAGCAGATTGCCGAACGGCTCAGCAACGCCATCGTGGCCGGCCTGCTCGAAACCGAGGAGCAACTGCCCAACGAGGCGGAGCTGTCACGGCTCATGGGGGTTTCGCCGGTCACGATACGCGAAGCCCTCAACACGCTGCGCGCGCGCGGCCTGATCGACACCCGGCGCGGCCGCAACGGCGGCAGTTTCGTCTGCCGACTGCCCGAACGGGCCCGCCAGGAGCATCACCCCCTGCGCCTGGCCAGCAGCGACGGCATCGCCGACCTGGGCGAACTGCACGCTGCCATCATTGGCCACAGCGCCCTGCTGGCCGGGCAACGCAGCACGGCCAGGGATCAGGAGCGACTGGCCTCGCTGGTTGCGGATTTCGCCCAAGCCAGCCAGCCCGAAGCCCGTGCCCAGGCCGACATGCGTTGCCTGCTGACACTGGCAACGCAGGCGCAGTCAGCCCGTCTTGCCAACCAGGCGCTGGCCATCCAGGCAGAATGGGCACCGCTGGCTGCGGCGCTCTACCACGACAGCCAGGCTCACGCCGTCACGGTCCAGGCCTATGGCCGGATCCTGGCCGCCCTGGCAGCCGACGACGGCATGGCCGCACGCGATGCCGCGCAAGGCATGCTGGCCGCGCTCACCGCACAGATGCTCGACCTCAAGTTGCGTCTGCGCGATCCGACATCATCGCCCCCCACTGCAGCAGCCTGATGCACCATCAGGACAGGAGCAGAAAATGCGCATTCAATCCCAAATAGAACACGCCCAGGACACACTGGAACGCATCATCGGCGACATGCAGCACAGCGCCGCCGCACTGGCCCGCATTGCCGCCGACATCGTCCCTTCACCCCAGCCCGGCACCCAGGGCACCCGACTGTCGGACAGCCAGCGCCAGGCACTGCAGGCACACATCCAGGTGGCCCTCGAACGCCATGCCTGGTGCCACGGTGCAGGCTTTGCCAGCTATGCGTCGCCCACGGCCACCGACAATGGCTACTGGACCCTCGAATGGTGGCTGCGCGAAGCCGGCGATGCCCGCCAGGCACATCTCGACCAGAGCCAGGAAATCCGGCAACGCCTGGATTTCCGTACCTTCGACTGGTTCGAACAACCGGCACGCCGCCACCAGCCCTTTGTCGACGGCCCCTACGTGGATTATGTCTGCAACGGTGCCTACACCATGACGGCTGCCCACCCGGTCATGATCGACAACGCCTTTGCCGGGGTCACGGCAGTCGATGTGCTGGTCTCGACACTTGAAACACTCGCCCTGCCGGCGCTGACGACCATCTCACAGCCAGCGCTCGTCCTCAACAGCGACCGCCGCGTCATTATCTCGACCTCACCCGACATCCGTACCGGCGACCTCTGGAAGACAAACCGACTGCCCGCCTGCCACAGCAAGCCGGGCATCCCACTGCAACTGGTCGTTCTGGACGACGCGCCCGGCCTGCCGCCCAGCGGCCCCCGCTGACGCCCCCGCTCCCGCAGCAGCACCACCCCGACAAGACGCAGCACCCTGTCCGCCCGGACCGGGCAGGCCGGCCTGCGCCCTGATTTTTTACCTTTGATGGAGAACGTCACATGAAATGGTATCTGCACGCCCTCAGGCATTACGCCACCTTCCGGGGCACAGCCAGCCGCCGGGAATACATCGGCTTTCTGCTGATCCAGCTCTGCGCAATTGCGCTCATTTCCTTTCTGGAGCGGACCTTTGCCCTGGCCAACCCGGAAATCGGTATGGGCTGGCTCACCGCGCTGTATCTGCTGCTGACACTGCTGCCCGGTCTGGCCCTGGCTGCCCGTCGCCTGCACGACACCGGCCACAGCGGCTGGTGGCTGCTGCTCTGCCTCCTGCCGCCCATCGGCCTGCTCTTCATCTTCGGACTGGCCCTGCCGAAAGGCGGCTCGGCCACGCATGACCACCTTCAAGCCGCCACGCAGCCTCATTGACACCACACCAGGAGCCCTATCATGACCCTCAATCGACGCAATTTCATGCTCAAGAGTGCCGCCCTGTCCGGTGCGAGTGCCTGCGCCGCCCTGCTGCCCGCTCCGCTGCTGGCACGGATCGCGGACCTCACCGGCCCGGTCGGCCAGGCCGCCCCCGCCCCCGTGCTGCTGCCGGATGCCCACCAGACAGCGTCCCGACTGGGGCTGGATCCCCGTATCTGGAACTGGCATCGCGACACCTCGCCTGCCGACCCGGCACCGGCCAACTATTACGAGGCATCGCTGGCAGCCTGGCCTGATTTCGGCCCGTTGGCAGGCGACCGCACCTGCGACGTGGTCATCGTCGGCGGCGGCCTGCTCGGCGCATCGACGGCGCTGCACATGGCCGAGGCCGGGCTCGACGTCATCCTGGTCGAGAAGGATCATATCGGCTCGGGCGCGTCCGGCCGCAACGGCGGACAGCTCACGCCGGGACTGGCGCGCTGGGAAGCCGAGACCATGCTCGACAATCTCTCTGCTGAAGATGCTCAGAAACTCTGGCGCTTCGCCTCGGTGGAAGCCATGGAGCTGCTGGACGCACTCTCGGCCCGCCACGGTTTTGAATGCGACCGCAAACACGGCCACATCACGGCCGCCGTGCATGCCGGCCACATGGGTGCTCTGGTCCAGAATGCCGACGCCCGACGCCGCCTGGGCGATCGGGCCGTTCGCATCATCGGGCCGCACGAACTGCAAGAATATGTCCGCTCGGATATCTACCACGGCGCGGCGCTCGACAGCTCGGGCGGCCAGGTCCATCCGCTGGCACTACTGCGCGGCCTGATCCATGCCTTCACGGCACAGGGCGGCACCGTACACGACGGCACGCCCGTTGAAAAAATCGAGACAGATTCTGCAGGTACTCGGGTCGTGACCCCCGGCGGCGTGCTCCATGCCCGCAAGGCGGTCGTGCTGGGCGTTCACAGTGCCACCGGCCAGTTCCTGCCCGGCAGCTCTACCACGGTGCCTTTCTACACCTACGTGGCCGTCACCCCGCCCTTGCCCGTACCAGCCGCCGAACTGCTGCCCGCCGACCTGCCGGTCTATGACACACAACTGCAGATCGACTATTACCGGGCCGTGCGCGGCAACCGGCTGTTGTTTGGCGGCCAGGGCACCGGCAACTCATGGTCGTCACGCGATGTGAACAATTACCTGCTGGAACGGATCAGGACCGTATTTCCGCAACTGGAATCGCCCGAACTGGAATACTCCTGGGGCGGCATCAGCGACATCACCCTGAGCGGGGTCACCGACTGCCGCAAGAGCGATGCTGCCGTGCCTGTCTACATGGCTCATGGCTGGAGCGGCCATGGCGTGGCCCAGACCGTACGGATCGGCAAGGCCATCAGCGACGACCTCACGGGTCGCAACCATGATTTCGCGATGCTGACGCGTTTCGAGCATGCCCCCATTCCCATGGGTGACTATCTCGGCCCCGTCGCCATACCGCTGGTCAAGGGAGCCCTGAGCCTGAAGAGTCTGGTGAATCCGGCGGATATGGTGTCGTTTTGAGGGGTGTTTTACGGCGAGAAAGGGCGCTATGCGTGTCGCTGAGCGTCGGCACTCACGCCCTGAGAGCAGACCGGGCACTGTAATAGAGCCGATTGCAAGGGGGAGCGTGCTTGTTTGTGATCATCATAGCTCGTTCTCTCTCACCTTATAGAACAAAGACTGCAGGGCGCTGACAAGGACGATGGATGTCGGCTTTCGACCCATAGCAGACATCTATTAAACCTGAGTTAAGCTGCACCACAACGCAGCATCGGATCGAACTGTTAGGCAACTGAAGCGAACATTTTAAGAGTTTGGACGATCCGTACTATCCGTTTTTTCTGCTGGAAAAATTGCGCATTCTTGCCAAGCAACGCCAAGCTCACTAGCTACATCAGCCACCGCATCATCAGCTGCCTCGTAAGAGCTAAAGCCAGATCGCAACACTCGAGATATGCCGCAGCCTGGATCTCCTGATGGGATGACATGGCATATGGCGTATTCGCCTGTAGATCCTAAGTTTTTTCTCAAAACTGCTGTCCTTATAAAAATTCAACCCTTAGCCCTATCAAAAGCGCCCTCCGATTGAGAGCGCCCTAACGCCTGAATTAAGCCACGCCGCGAAGCAGCGTCGGCTTGAATGAATTGCTCAGAGTTTCCCTAGCGCACTATGCGTCCCAACTCGCTCAGATGATTCGAGCCAACATTTAAGACCGCCTCTGGCTGGCTGCTAATGCGTCGGCTCGCTCCCGGCCAGAAGCGGACGCTAACGCCGCATCCAGCGGCATATCCGCTGTAATGCTTTGTTAGGCAACCTTTTCCTTTCCACTACTGCCTCTTGGTTTATTCTCGATATGCGAAACAAATTCCTCTATTGATGGAAAATGCCTTGGTCCACCTGCAGCTTTACGGAACTCTTTAAGCAGGTAGTGACCCTCTGATGGAGAAATCAAAAATTGATATTGCTCTTCCAACATATTCCTATCAGCTACGTTGTGCCTCCAGGCTGAGAGCGTACTTTCAAGATTGTTTAGATAAGATACAATCTGCCATCTGATATCAGCAGAGTCTGACACTGGAATTTCAATTTGGCTATCAGAATCCTTGGTGGAATTATGGAGATTCGATTCCTTCGAAATGCAACCCAGCAACAACTCCCTGTGCTTCGAATCCACCTTAAAGCTCTCTTGATTCAAGAGAGCTTTTGACTGTTCAAAACTTAGTGTTTCCGCAAACTTTCTAGCAATGGAAGATTGTCTTTGCCTAATCACATCCATGTGCATAAGAAGTTTGATAGCATTTTCTCTTCTGGATCTTTCATGATCTGCTTTTAAAGACCTTCGAGCTAAAAGGGCCTGAAACGCTACAAAGACCACTCCGACTGCTGTGGTGACACTTGATCCGGCGACAATCCAGTCAGTTAACGATGACACTTACTACACCTTCCCTGTGCTTTATTGCTTAGTTAGTAACTAGAAGACACTCATGTCCTTTTAAACGCGACATGTATGTCTGATAACGTTCCTTGTTCGTCCGCAACTTCCTGATTGGCTTGACTGTCACGTCAGAAGCGCGACATGAGGCGAGAGGGAAAGCCACATGAATTTTGAGCACTTTACTGACGTATCAGTTGGATGTCCATCGTCCGCTTCTGGCCGGTAGACGACAGTCTCAGAACGACCCAAAGCAAATCACTAACATTTGACATGAGCGGCGAGGCGAGGTGCAGCGGGCGGAGCCTGTGTGGCACGTCCGCTCGATGGATGGGCTAGGGGCTGTGCTGAAACATGACCAGCTCCAACGCTCTTAACCTGGAAACTTCATAGCCAACAGCTTTGTTCACCGACGCATGCAGAAATGGAAAGCGGCTGTCGGCTAGCAGCTCGCGCAACTGTCGGTGATACGTCCGGTAGTTCTTGACGAGGCGAACTTGATAGTGATGCGGCTTCTTCTTGAACAGAAACGTATAGATCTTGGAATCCCAGATGGCAAAGTTATCTGGCGAAACAAAGTGCAGAAGCTTCGATGCTCCAACCAGAGAGTTGTTTGTGACACTGGCGAGTTGATCGAGTTCTGTATCGGTGAGCTTTCCATTGCGCTTGGCGGTTGACAAGAGTGCGGCCGCTTGCGATAGCCCAATGTTTGGTGACTCTGGGAACAGCTCCAGGATGGTAGGCATCCAACCATAGACCATGTGGCTTCCGCATACGAAGTCTTCCTCAGAAAATATATCTTTCGATGCGAAGTAGCTGATTATGTGTGGGTACGCCAAAATGTATGAGTCGCCTTCAGCGATCCGGATACCTTGAGCGAGTTGGAATACTTCGGACATCTCATTCCTTGCAAGCCAACCAGAATTATTATAAATTGTTACCATAGACGCAATGCCAGCTTGCCAGCAATAACCAAGATCGGATGCCCACCAGTTTCATAAGTATTAGACGAGCTGGCGCCAACTTTTGGTTTTGCTTTGTTTCCATCTATTATCCAAGTATTGGATGAGCTGGCACTCGTTTTAGGTTTCAGTTCCCTCCCGTCCCACAACCACGTATTCGATGATGCAGCACCCACCTTTGGCTTAATCTCCTTCCCTGACAGAATCCAGGTATTTGACGAAGATGCTCCAGTCTTTGGCTTTAACTCAGTGCCGTTGCAGATCCAGTTGCTTGGCAGATCAATTTTTGGCATGTGATATCTCCTTCAGCTTATGTAACGCTAACTACAAATAGGCGACAAGCTGCTGGATACGATTAGTCGCCTAAACAGATCGAATTCAGTCTGACTCATTGGCACAAAATCCTCTGCTGTCTTTTAGTCAGACCTAAAAATCTACGGATGGAACGTTTGTCCGCTTCTGGCCGCAAGCAGTCATCGTATCATTTTATTACTTTATGCCAATTCAGCCGTCGTCGCCCCCCTCAAAAAAAAGGCACCGGTTCCTTATCCCGGTGCCTCTTCTTCACCCCATAAGCCTGACTTACTGCACGGCGTACAGATAAATCTCCACCCGCCGGTTGGCCGCACGGCCTTCCACGGTGTCATTGCTGGCGACCGGATCGCTGGGGCCACGGCCCTCTGCAGTCAGCCTCGACGCCGCCACGCCATTGTTTTCAAGATAGGTCGTGACGCTGCGCGCGCGGTTGAGCGACAGCGTTTCGTTGTAGGCCAGTTGACCCGTACTGTCGGTATGGCCCACCACCTTGGCGCGGATCTGCGGATGCTGCTCCAGTGCCCGCGCCACGCTGTTGAGCAGCGGTGCCAGCTCGGGCTTGATCGCATAGCTGCTGGAGGCAAAGCCTGCGCTGCTGGGAATGTTGACCTTGAGCGTACCGTCAGGCATCTCGACCACATCGACGCCCAGGCCATGGCCGGACTGTTCCACGTCCTTTTTGATGCCCTTCCAGTTGTACCCCACCACGCCACCGGCCACCGCACCGATACCGGCACCGATCAGCGCAGCCTTGCTGCTGTCGCCAATCAGCGCACCCAGGCCCGCACCAATGGCGGCCCCGGCACCCGTGCCGAAGGCGGTGCGATTCTGCTGGTCGGTCGCGCAGCCTGCAATCAGCAAGGCGGCACTCAGGATGGCGATCCGGTTCATCGTTCTGCTTTGCATGGCACTCTCCTCGTTTATTGGAAATAAGCGGATTGTTCCGCAATCGTTGCGACCCGTGACAGTTGTACACCATCACCTGCCACGCGAAGATCAGCATTGATCATTTTTGACAATCGATACACGATGGTACGATTCTCTTTTGCCTTCGTTTCACTGTCTATACCATGAGCGCCCAGGACACCCTTTGCATTGCCGGCAAGCACTATCACTCCCGTCTGCTGGTTGGCACCGGCAAGTATGCCGACTTCGAACAGACGCGGGCCGCACTCGACGCCAGTGGTGCCGAGATCGTCACCGTCGCCATCCGCCGCACCAACATCGGCCAGCATGCCGACCAGCCCAGCCTGCTCGACCATGTCCCGCCGTCGCGCTTCACGCTGCTGCCTAATACGGCAGGCTGCTACAGCGCCGATGACGCCGTGCGCACGCTGCGCCTGGCGCGCGAACTGCTCGACGGCCACGACCTGGTCAAGCTCGAGGTGCTGGGCGATCCGCACACGCTGTTTCCCAACATGCCGGCGACGCTCGAAGCCGCCCGCACGCTGGTGGCCGACGGTTTCAAGGTGATGGTGTACTGCACCGACGATCCGATCCAGTGCCGCATGCTGGAGGATATCGGCTGCGTGGCCGTCATGCCGCTGGCCTCGCTGATCGGCTCCGGCATGGGCATTCTCAACCCCTGGAACCTGCGCCTGATCATCGAGCAGTCCAAGGTACCCGTGCTGGTTGATGCCGGCGTCGGCACGGCCTCCGATGCTGCCGTCGCGATGGAACTGGGCTGCGACGGGGTGCTGATGAATACCGCCATCGCTGGCGCGCAAAACCCCATCCTCATGGCCAGCGCCATGAAAAAGGCCGTCGAGGCGGGGCGCGAGGCCTTCCTGGCTGGCCGCATTCCGCGCAAGCTGTACAGCGGCAGCCCGAGTTCGCCCACGACTGGCCTGATCCAGAGCTGATTGACCTGGCCGGCCCCACGCCGGCCACTGACTTCACAGAACCGAGGACGCTTCGCGACATGATTCCCCATGCATTGAGCATTGCCGGCGTTGACCCTTCCGGCGGTGCCGGCGTACTGGCCGACATCAAGGCCATGAGCGCGCTGGGTGCCTATGGTTGCGCGGTCATCGCCGCGCTGACCGCCCAGAACACCCAGGGCGTGACCGACATCTGCCCGGTCCCCCCCGAATTCGTGCGCAGCCAGATCGACACGCTGTTCGCCGATGTCCGCATCGACGCTGTCAAGATCGGCATGCTGGGCCAGACCCAGGTCACCGAAGTGGTTGCCGAACGGCTCGCCCACTGGAAGCCTGTGCACATCGTGCTTGATCCGGTCATGATCGCCAAGAGCGGTGCCGCGCTGCTGGAACGCGACGCCGTCGCCGCCCTGCGCGAAATGCTACTGCCGCAGACCACCCTGCTGACACCCAACCTGCCCGAAGCTGGCGTGCTGCTCGAACAGGCCCCCGTCGAGAACCTGCGCGACATGCGCCGGATTGCCGAAAAGCTGCGCGAAAAGATGAATCATTCGGGCGAGCGCTGGGTACTGGTCAAGGGTGGCCACCTGCCGGCCGACGATGCCATCGACCTGTTGCATGACGGCGATCGCATGATTGAGCTGCCGGCACGCCGCATCGATACCCGCAATACCCACGGCACCGGCTGCACGCTGTCGGCCGCGCTGGCTGCCTGCCTGCCGCAGGCACCCGACGTACCAGCCGCCGCCCGCCGTGCCAAGGACTACATCAGCCAGGCCATTGCCCATGCAGACGAACTGCAGGTCGGCCATGGCCACGGCCCGGTGCATCATTTTTATCATTGGTGGAAATAGCCATTTCAAGAAGTTGATGCAACCACTGCATCAGCCCATAACATCCGTCCGTCCAGCCCCACTGAGGTAAAATGGAAAGCTGGACTGTCTTCAACTCCGAGCTGCCATGAACGCCAACACCCTGCCCGATATCGAACAAGCCCGCTTCAACATGGTCGAGCAACAGATCCGACCCTGGAATGTGCTGGACGAAAACGTGCTGGAAGCCCTCTCGGCCGTACCTCGCGAACTCTACGTGCCCGCCTCGATGCGCACCCTGGCGTTCGCCGACATCGAAATCCCGCTCGAATCCAAAAAGGGCACCTCCTGTGCCACCATGCTCTCGCCCAAGGTCGAGGCGCGTCTGGCCCAGGAGCTGCAACTCACCGCCAAGGACTGCGTGCTCGAGATCGGCACCGGCTCAGGCTACCAGGCGGCCCTGCTGGCGCACCTGTCACGCCAGGTCACTTCGGTGGAAATCGATCCCGAGCTGGCCGCCTTCGGCAAGGCCAACCTTGAGCGCAACTACGTCACCAACGTCCAGCTCGAGACGGGCGACGCCCGCAACGGCTGGGGCAGCACCGAATACGATGCCATCCTGCTGACCGGCTCCACACCGACTGTACCCGATCCCTTCAAGTACCAGTTGCGCATCGGTGGTCGGCTGGTCGTGGTCGTTGGTCAGGCTCCTGTCATGACGGCCTATCGCATCACCCGCACCAGTGCGGCGGGCTTTGACGTCGAACCGCTGTTCGATACGCTGATCAAGCCGCTGCGCGGCATCACCGTATCGCGCTTCAAGTTCTGAGCGCGCATGGCGCGTCGCCTGCTTGCGCTTCTCTGCCTGGCCTGCACAGCAGGCTGGTCACAGACCGCGCTCGCCGATGACCTCTGGCAGACCTGGCAGGCTGCCCAGGCCCACGATCCAGGCTATGCCGCCGCCCAGGCCCAGTTCCGGGCCTCGCAACAGAAAATCCCCCAGGCACGTGCGCGCCTGCTGCCCAGGCTCGACGCCGAAGGCGGCGTCGAACATCGCCAGGACCGCAGCACCCACAATTTCGAGCGTGCCGGCAATCGGCAGCAGGCCGACTGGGCGCTGCGCCTGACCCAGCCGGTCTATGACCGCGCCGCCTGGAAACAGATGGCGCAATCCCGCCTCGTCCAGGCAGAAGCCGAACTGGCACTCGAGCAGGCACGCCAGGACCTGATGCTGCGCGTGGCGCAAGCCTACTTCGACATCCTGGCAGCGCAGGACACTCTGACCGCCCTGCAGGCTGAACAGCGCGCCACCACAGACCAGTTGCACTCCGCACAGCGCCGCTTCGAACTTGGCTCGGCCACCGTCACCGACATTCACGAAGCGCGCGCGCGCCTGGACCTGCTGGCGGCCCAGGAGTTGCAACTGCTCAACAGTCTGGACATTCGGCGCGACCAACTGGCCCAGATGACGGGTCGCTACCCGGATACGCTTTCCCAGTTGCCTGCAGGCCTGCCCTTGCCGGCCCCCGAGCCCAACCGCATCGAGCCCTGGTCGGAGCAGGCCCAAAGTGCCAACCTGGCCGTTTTGCGCGCGCAATTACAGTCCGATATCGCCCAGCAAAGCATCGAAATCGCCCGCAGCGGCCACTATCCTACCCTGAGCCTGCAGGCCGGCAGCAGCCAGTCAACCACGCAGCGGTTCGACGAGGCACGCCGTGGACGTCCCATCGAAAACACGGTCGGTCTGCAACTGAGCATTCCGCTCTACAGCGGTGGCGGCGTCTCCGCCCAGGTCGAGGAGCAGGTCCAATTGCAGCAGAAAGCCCGCTTCGAACAGGAAGCGGCGCGACGCCAGGCCATCCAGACCGTGCGAGCGCAATTCCAGACGCTGCACAGCGGGCTGGGACGCATCGAAGCTCTGGAGGCCGGCGAAGCCTCCAGCCGGGCGGCCGTCGAGGCCAACCTGATCGGCTATGAAATCGGCGTGCGCATCAACTTGGATGTACTCGCCTCGCAACAGCAACTCTATGCCACGCAAAGCGCACTGGCCCAGGTGCGCTACGACACACTGATGGCGGGCCTGCGCCTGAAGGCGGCCGGCAGCACCCTCTCTGCAACCGACCTGGAAGAGGTCAACGCGCTGCTGGCACGTCCGCCCGAATCTTCTGCACCAGCGCCGTCGTCGAGCGCTGGAAGTCAAACGGAATAGCCACCGCACGCCCGCCCCAACTGCGCACCAGCGCGGTCTCGGGCAGGGTTTCCATGTCGTAGTCGCCGCCCTTGACGATGATGTCGGGGCGCAACTCGGCAATCAGGGCTTCAGGCGTATCCTCGTCGAACCAGGTCACGACAGCCACGCTCTCCAGCGCCGCCAGCAGTGCCGCCCGGTCAGCCTCGCCATTGAGCGGCCGGTCGGGGCCCTTGCCCAGGCGCCGCGCCGAAGCATCGGTATTGACGGCGACCACCAGCGTACCGCCCAGTTGTGCTGCCGCATCCAGATAGGTGACATGACCACGGTGCAGGATGTCGAACACACCGTTGGTAAAGACCAGGGGTCGCGGCCAGTCAGCCTGCGTGAGGGCCTGCCGGCATTGCGTTCTGGAAAGGATCTTGGTTTCGAATCGTGCGCTCATGGCCGGATTCTACCGTGTCCGCCCGAACCGGATACATCCGGACGCGAAACGTTCGCGACAACAGCGGTTAAAATCGCCCCTTTACCTGTTCTCCGGTTATCGCCACATGCGCATCGCCCGCAACTACCTGGGTCGCGAAATCTACCAGTCCAGTGCCATGGTCACGACCGCGCTGCTGGGCCTGTTCGCCTTTTTCGCGCTGATCGATGACCTCGACAAGGTCAGCGATACCTTCGGCCTGGGTGCGCTGCTGTACCTTGAAGTGCTGGCCATTCCCACGCGGCTCTACGACCTGCTGCCCATCGGCCTGCTGATCGGCTCCATCCTGGCATTGGCCAGCCTGGCCCAGCGCAATGAACTGACCATCCTGCGTGTCTCGGGTGTCAGCGGCATGCGGCTGCTGGCCACGCTGTGGCTGATCGTGGTCCCCGTCATGGCAGGCGCCCTGGTGCTGTCCGAATGGCTGACACCACTCTCCGAGATCAAGTCGGGCGAAGCCAACCTGACCCTGCGCGGCAAGAGCGGCGGTGCCCGCATGAGCAGCGGCTACTGGTTCAAGGAGCCCACGCCCAACGGCGGTACCCGCATCCTCAACATCCACAGTCTGCAAAGCGGCGGCAGCGTCAGCGGTGTCACGCTGTACGAATTCGACGACGGTCAGGAACTGATCGCCATGTCGACGGCACCGGAAGGTCACTTCCGGGACGAGACGCTGGTGCTCGACAATGTCACGACCAACCGGCTCAAGCCACAGGCACTGGGCATGCTGGCCGATCCCGAGGCGCGCCACCCGGCCGAACCGCTCATGCAGGTCGAGCGCCAGCCCGAACGCACGCTCGACACGACGCTCACGCCGGCCCGTCTGCTGGCGCGCGTGCTCACCCCCGAGCGCATGTCACTGACCACGCTGCTGGATTACATCGACTACCTCAATGACAACCAGATCCAGGCGGATCGCCAGATCGTCGCCATGTGGCGCAAACTGGCCTATCCCTTTACGCTTCTTGTCATGATTACCATTGCCGCGCCGATCGGCTTCATGCAAACTCGTCGTGGCGGGGTAGCCGCCAAGGTTTTCATCGGCATTCTGTTGGGCGTGGGCTTTTTCATGCTCAACCAGCTTGCCCTGAACGTCGGCATGCTGGGCCGCTGGCCGGCCTGGGTCACGGCCCTGATGCCCAGCCTGGGTGCCCTGCTGCTGGCGCTCGGCACCCTGTTCTACATGGAGTACCGCCATGCGGTATCCCGCATCATGCAACACCGTTGGCCCTGGAGGAAAAGTCCCGCATGATCGACAACCCCATCTGGATGATTGGAGATGTCCAGGGATGCGGCACACCGCTGGACGCCCTGCTCAAGCACCCCGAGATCGACCAGCCCGGCAGCCGCTTCTGGTTTGCCGGCGATCTGGTCAACCGCGGCCCCCAGTCGCTGGCCTCGCTGCGCCGCATCAAGGCACTGGGCGACCGGGCCATTTCCATCCTGGGCAATCATGACCTGCATCTGCTGGCCGTCTCGGCGGGCATCCGCGCGCCATCGAAGAACGACACCATCCAGGAAATCCTCGATGCCCCTGATGCCCAGGAGCTGATCGACTGGCTGCGCAACCGCCCGCTGGCACACTTCGAGGCAGGTCACCTGATGATCCACGCCGGAGTGCTGCACAAATGGACAGCCCAGAAAACCCTGGCCCTGGCCGCCGAGGTCGAAGCCGTGCTGCGCGGCAAGAACTGGCAGAAAGGCCTGCAGAAAATGTATGGCAACGAACCCATGCAGTGGCGTGACGACCTGACCGGCAGCAAACGCATCCGCATCATCATCAACGCCCTGACCCGGATGCGCATGTGCACCATCAAGGGCGAGATCGACCTCAACTCCAAGGCGTCACCGCGTGGTCAGCGCAATAGCACGCTGGTGCCCTGGTTCGACGTACCCGGACGCGCCACGCGCGACGTGACCGTGGTTTTCGGTCACTGGTCCACGCTGGGCCTGATGGTGCGACCGGATGCCATCTGCCTGGACACCGGCTGCGTCTGGGGCGGTCAGTTGACCGCCATGCGACTGCAGGACCGCAGGATTATCCAGATACCGTGCCTGCAGTGCCAGAATCCGGCTGACTTTCCGGGCTGACGGCGGGTACACACACCGCCCGCTGCAATGCCAGTCGAACATCCTGCCCCAGTTCCTGGCGGGTTGCGGGTCGCCCGCTGCGCGTCAGGTGGCCCATCGGCTTGAGATAGTGCACATCCACAGCCAGCCCTGTCGTGCCCATGATGCGCCAGAGATTGCCGACCAGCGACTCTTCGCCCACGAAGGCTGCATAGCTGCTGCGCACACCATGGTGCCTGAAACAGAAGGCCACCGGCTGCACGATCACGCCATGCTGGCGGGCGGGCTCAAGCAGGCTGGCATGCAGGGGCAGCACATCCCAGCCCAGGGTCGTGGTGCCCTCGGGAAACAGTCCCACGGCCTCGCCACGCGCAAAACGGACCGCAATATCCTGCCCCACTTTCTGTACGGCCTGGCGCTGCTGCCGGTCGATGAACAGCGTACCGGCACCGGCGACCAGCCAGCCGATCACCGGCCAGCGACGGATCTCGCTCTTGGCGACGAAGGCCGCAGGACGCAGTTGGTTGAGCACGAAGATATCGATCCACGACACATGGTTGGCCACCCACATGACGGCCCCGCTGCGACAGGGCGTACCATGCACATGCACCCGCATGCCACAGATGCGAACCAGCCCCACCGACCAGAAACGGATCATGCGCTGGCGCACGGACAGCCTGATGCAGGGCAGCACGAAGGTCACGGCCAGCAAGCCCCAGGTCAACCAGGGCAGCAACATGCAGGTACGGGCCAGGAAACGCAGGGTATGAAGTACAGGGGAAGCGGTGGCCGAAGATTCGGGCGCGGAAGAAACAGGGACGGACATGGAATTTCAGGCAGACAGATTCAGTAAAAGGCCAGACGACGCAGCATCGAAATGACGCTGCAGGATCACGGCAGCCGCCAGCGCATCGTCCGGCGCATGGCGTCCTTGCAGTGACTGCGCCTCGAGGCTGCTGTTGCGCTCATCGACCAGCACGACGCGCATGCCGTAGCGGCCATGCAATTGATTGGCAAAACGACGGCTGTGGACCGACGCCAGTTGTTCCTCGCCATCGAGCGTGAGCGGCAGGCCCACCACGCACAGGTCGGGCTGCCATTCGGCCAGCAGTGCCTCGATCCTGGCAAACCGGCCGGCCCGGGTGGATTCCTCGATGATGCAGAGCGGGCGGGCAGCCGCCGTCAGGCTGTTGCCGATGGCCACGCCGATCCGCCGCGTACCGAAATCGAAGGCCAGCACGGTTTCGGGCTGCGATACCGCGCCAGTCAGGGTATCAGGCATGGCCAGCCGCCCCGGTGAGTGCGCCGGGGTCGATGCCCAGCAGCGCCAGTGCCGCCTCGTAGCGATCTTCGGGTGGCACGTCGAAAATGATGCGGATATCTGCCTGCACATTGAGCCAGGCATTCTGCGCCATTTCCGTTTCGAGCTGGCCCGCTCCCCAGCCAGCATAGCCGAGCGTGACAAGCATGCGCTCGGGGCCAAGCCCCGATGCCGTGGCCTGCAGGATATCGCGGGACGTGGTCAGCATCAGTTCGCCCAGATGCAGGCTGGAAGAAAAATCGCCCGTCGGCATGTGCAGCACGAAGCCCCGGTCGGTCTGTACCGGGCCACCGAAAAACACCGGCGCATCCTGCTGCGGCACATGGATCTCAAGCGCCATGTCGATCCGCTCCAGCAGCGCACCCAGCGTCAGGTCGGTCGGCCGGTTGATCACCAGGCCCAGCGCACCGCGCTCGCTGTGCTCACATACATAGATGACACTGCCCGCCAGGCTGCCGCCGACCTGCTCGGGCATGGCCAGCAGGAACTGGTTGGCAAAGCCGGCAAATGCAGGGGCGGACGCCTCCGGCACCATCTCGGCACGGGTATCACGGCTATCGTCGGTCATGGCACGCTCCTAGGAAATGGCTGGCACCTGGCCTGCATGCAGCAGGCACGGCCGGCAGAAACGGTCAGATCTCCATCAATTCGAAATCTTCCTTGCGGGCACCACACTCGGGACAGACCCAGTTCGGCGGGACATCTTCCCAGCGCGTACCGGGAGCGATGCCCTCTTCGGGCAGGCCGGCCTCTTCGTCGTAGATCCAGCCGCAGATCAGACACATCCAGGTTTTCATTGATCGGTTCGCCTCTATGCTGTTCGGATTAGAATGGGGTATTTTACCGGCATCGGTGAGCGCCCCGTGACTCTTGCAGCATCTCCTTCAATCGTACTTGCTTTCGGCCCCTTCGATCCCAGCGGGGCCGACGGCCTGCCCGCCGACGCAGTCACCTGCGGCGCACTGGGTTGCTACGGCCTGTCCGTGCTGAGCGGCATCCTGGTACAGGACTCCACCGGCCCCGAATCCGCCCAGGCCCTGTCGCCCGAACTGATCGACGACCAGGCACGCAGCCTCCTCGAAGACATGCCCGTCCAGGCCTTCAAGGCCGGGGCCGTGTACACGCCCGAGGCCGCCAGCGTGATCGCCCAGATCGCCGCCGACTACAGCGAAACCCCACTCGTGCTGCACCTGGGTGCCGGCCTGCTGCCCACCGAGGATGCCGCCGAGGCCGATGCCGACGAAGCGCTGCACGAGGCCATCCTCGAACTGTTGCTGCCGCAGGCGCACATCACCGTGGTCGAGCATCACCTGCTGACCCGCTGGCTCGACGAAGGCCTGCTGCCTCGCGGCGACAGCGATGCCGATGATCCGGCCCAGATTCTGATCGACAATGGCGCGCAATGGGTACTGACACTCGGCCAGCCCGCCCCCCAGGGCGGCCTGATCAATCTGCTGCTCGGCCCTTCGCGCCAGACGGCCAGTTGGCCCTGCCTACCCACCCAGCCACGCACGCATGACACGGCTGGCCTGACTGCCACGGCCCTGGCCGCCTATGTGGCGCGCGGCAACGACATGCGTGATGCCACCGAGCAGGCCCTGCGCTATGCACGCCAGGCACTGGAGCACAGTTTCCAGCCGGGCATGGGCCTGCGCATGCCGCGTCGCTTTGCCGCCGAGGCCTGACCCATCGCGGCAGCCCTTCTGCCAAGGTGCTGCCCCCGCCCCCATTCCTGACTCCTGCGCGCCATGCCCGACCGACTTGCCTCCTCTCCTTCTGCCTTGCGCTTTCCGCGTGGTCTCTATGGTGTCACGCCCGAATGGGACGATACGGCCCGCCTGTACGACGCCGTTGCCGCCGCGATCAAGGGCGGCATGACTGCCCTGCAACTGCGCCGGAAAACCGCGCCCGATGCCCTGCGCCATGAGCAGGCCCTGGCCCTGGCCCCGCTGTGCCGGGCGCATGGCGTGGCCTTCCTGATCAACGACGACTGGCGACTGGCGCTGGAGATCGGTGCCGATGGTGCCCATCTGGGCCGCGACGATGCCGATCCTTTCGAGGTACGCCGTGCTGCAGGCCGGCTGCTGCTGGGCGTCTCCTGCTACAACGAACCCGAGCGCGCCCGCATGCTGCTGGAGGCCGACGTGGATTACATCGCCTTCGGTGCCATGTACCCGTCCTCTACCAAACCCCTGGCCGTGGCCGCCGGCCCTGAGTGCCTGGACGCGGCACGCACGCTGATCGCCGCACTGCCTGCACCGCGCCCGGCCATTGTCGCCATCGGCGGCATCACCCCGGCCAATGCCGCCCCCGTGGTGCAAGCCGGAGCCGACAGCCTGGCCCTGATCAGCGGCCTGTTCGATGCCCCGGATATCGAACAGGCGGCACGTACCTGCAGCCGCCTGTTCTGATGTGATACTTTTAACCCTTTCAGCAGGCAGGTTTTAGCGGCCATATCGGCCCCCTGTCTGCCGCACATTTGCAGAGATCTACACCATGCCCAGCAATCAGGAGCTTTTCGAACGCGCCGCCCGCAGCATTCCCGGCGGCGTCAACTCGCCAGTGCGCGCCTTCGGTTCGGTCGGCGGCACGCCCCGCTTCATCGCCCGTGCCCAGGGGCCGTACATCCATGATGCCGAAGGCACACGCTACATCGACTATATCGGTTCGTGGGGCCCCGCCATCCTGGGTCATGCGCACCCCGAAGTGATTCGCGCAGTCCAGGAAGCTGCTGTCAACGGGCTGTCGTTCGGCGCGCCGACCGAGGCCGAGATCGACATCGCCGAAGCGCTGATCCGCCGCATTCCGTCGATCGAGCAGGTGCGCCTGGTCAGTTCCGGCACCGAGGCCACCATGAGTGCCATTCGCCTGGCGCGTGGCTTTACCGGCCGTTCCAAGATCGTCAAGTTCGAAGGCTGCTACCACGGCCATGCCGACAGCCTGCTGGTCAAGGCCGGCTCCGGCCTGCTGACCTTCGGCAACCCCACCTCGGCCGGCGTGCCGCCCGAGTTCGTGGCCCATACGCTGGTCCTTGAATACAACAACCTCGATGCCGTCGCCCAGGCCTTCGAACAGCACGGCAACGAAATCGCCTGCATCATCGTCGAACCCTTTGCCGGCAACATGAACCTGGTCAAGGCTGCGCCAGGCTTCCTGGAGGGTCTGCGCGAGCTGTGCACCCGCCATGGTGCCGTCCTGGTCTTCGACGAAGTGATGACCGGCCTGCGCGTCGGCCCACAAGGCGTACAGGGCCTGACCGGCGTCACGCCCGACCTGACCACGCTGGCCAAAATCATTGGCGGCGGCATGCCGGTCGGTGCCTTCGGCGGCCGTGCCGACATCATGGCCCGCATCGCCCCGGTGGGCGACGTCTACCAGGCCGGCACGCTGTCAGGCAATCCGGTCGCCGTGGCCGCTGGCCTGACCACGCTGCGCCTGCTGGAAGCCCCCGGTTTCTACGAACAGCTCGCAATCCAGACCCGCAAGCTGACCGACGGCCTGCAGGCGCGCGCCCAGGCCGCCGGCGTGCCCTTCTGCGCCGACGCCGTGGGCGGCATGTTCGGCCTGTACTTCCGAGACAGCATCCCGACTCGCTACGCCGAAGTCTCCCAGTGCGATACCCAGGCGTTCAACCGGTTCTTCCACGGCATGCTGGATCACGGCGTACACTTCGCGCCCTCGGCATTCGAGGCCGGCTTCGTGTCGGCGACACACGACGATGGCGTCATCCAGCACACGCTGGATGCAGCCGAAGACGTGTTCAAGACTGTCCGAGCCGGTTAAGGCCCGCCAGGGCAGCCCATGACGCAGGTCTCGCCCCGCCATGGCATTCGAGCTGCCCTGCGCAGGCGGCTGCCCGCCCTGTTCTGCACCCTTCTGCTGCTGGTCGCGGCAGGGGGTGCGTATATCGGCATGTCACGACATGCCGAGGCACAACTGGCCCGGGATGCCCAGTTGCGGCTCTCGCTGGTGGCCGATACCCTCAATGCCGCCATCAAGCGGATTGCCGGCATCCCGCCCCTGGTCGGTGCCTCCGGGATGGTTCAGTCCCTGCTGCAGCACCCTGGCGACGAAAACATCCGCAACGCCACCAATGATCTCCTGGCCCGGACAGCGCGGGCCAATGATCTGGACGATCTCTTCATTCTCGATGCCCAGGGCGTCACCCAGGCATCCAGCAATTTCGGCGAGACCGGCAGCTTCGTCGGCAAGGACTACAGTTTCAGGCCTTATTTCCAGATCGCCCGCAAGAACGAACAACCCGTTGTCTCGTATTACGGCGTGGGCGTCACCACCGGCCGACCCGGCTATTTCCTGGCCTCGCGCATTGCGTTCGGCCCAGGCCCCGAGGATTTCGGCGTGGCCGTGGCCAAGACCGAGTTCTCGCGACTGGAATCGAGCTGGGCCGAAGGCGGCGAACATGTCCTTGTCAGCGATGCCGACGATGTAGTGTTCCTGAGTGCGGACCCGCAGTTCCGCTATCGCCCTCTCAAACACCTTTCACACGCCACGCTGGACACCCTGAATGTCGAACAGCGCTATGCCAGGCATGCCCCCGGCGTCGTGATCGACCTGCTGCGCGACCTGCCCGAAGGAGCCATCGCCACGCGCGAAGTGCCGGGCACCGCCTGGCAGATCACGGCAGTACTGCCACGTGGCGACCGACAATGGCAACCCCTGGCCGCCGCGCTGGCCGTGCTGCTGGCCGGCCTGCTTGCCACCCTGGCGGCCATGACGATCAACCAGCAGCGCGCCCGGCGCACTGCCGACCAGCGTATCAAGCAGGATCTCGAACGTCGTGTCGAAGAACGCGCCGCCGAACTGGTCGAGGCCATGTCGCGCCTGGAGGCCGAGATGGTCGAGCGCCGCCAGTCCGAAGCCGAACTCTCCAAGGCCCGCGACGAGCTGATCCAGGCGGGCAAGCTGGCATCGATGGGACAGGCATTTGCAGGCCTGGCCCACGAGATCAACCAGCCGCTGGCCGCCCTGAAAACCTACCTGTCCAGCACCAAGCTGTTGATCGCGCGCGGCGACACCGACAGTGCCGCCGCCAACCTCGGCATCATGGACGAAACCGTCGAGCGCCTGGTCCAGCTTTCGGGCGACCTCAAACACCTGTCACGACGCAGCGACAACCGCCTGGTCGAAGTCGATCTCGCCGCGACGGCACGGCGAGTCATCGGCCTGATGCGGTTTCGTATCCGCGACGCAGGTGCCAGCGTGCGTGAAGCCCTCGACAACGACGTACAGGTCGTCGCCGACCAGGCTCACATCGAACAGATCATCCTCAACCTCCTGAAAAACGCAGTGGACGTTGCCGCCGACGCGACATGCAAAGACATCATGGTGCAAGCCAGCCAGCAGAACGGCATGGCATGCCTGAGCGTCGGCGATTGCGGCCCCGGCGTTCCCGAGTCCGCACGCGGGCGGCTGTTCGAACCGTTTTTCACGACCAAGGGCGTCGGCAAGGGACTGGGACTCGGCCTGGCGATCAGCTATGCCATTGCCCGCGATCATGGCGGCGTACTGCGCTACGAACGCACGCCTGCCGGCCAGACCTGGTTCCACCTGGTCCTGCCCGCCAGGCCCGCCACCGGACAGCAGGAGCAGCACGCATGAACGAATCCATCGGCACCGTCCTCATCGTCGACGACGACCAGACCCTGCTGCGCGCCCTGTCGCAATGGCTGGGCCTGTCGGGCTTTCATACCCTGACGGCATCGAACGCGGAGGCCGTACCGGACCTGCTGCACACACAGGCCATCGATGCCGTGCTGACCGACGTGCGCATGCCCGGCCAGTCAGGTATCGACCTGTTGCGGACGTTGCGCGATACCCTGCCCGACCTGCCGGTCGTCCTGCTGACCGGACATGGCGACGTACCGCTGGCCGTCGAAGCGCTCAAGCTCGGGGCCTTTGACTTTCTGACCAAGCCGCACGACCCCGAGCGCCTGAGCGCCACGCTGCGCAACGCCTGCACGCAACATGCCCTGACACGACGACTGCACACGGCCGAGGCCCGTCTCGCCGGGCTCGACTGCGTTGCCACCCGCATTCCCGGCCGTTCGCCGCCCATGCTCAAGCTGCACGACGAAATACGTGCCGTGCTGGATGCGCCACTCGATATCCTGATACGCGGCGAGACAGGCACCGGCAAGGAGATCGTCGCCCGCGCCCTGCACGAATGCAGCGCACGCCGCGACCAGCCTTTCGTGGCGATCAACTGTGCCGCCATTCCCCATGAGATATTCGAAAGCGAACTGTTCGGCCATGAGGCGGGTGCCTTCACCGGCGCGCGCATGAAGCGCATCGGCAAGTTCGAGTTCGCCGACGGCGGCACGGTATTCTTGGATGAGGTCGAAAGCATGCCGCTCGACGCGCAGGCCAAGGTGCTGCGCGTCCTGCAGGAACGTGCCGTCGAGCGCATCGGCTCCAATCGCGTGGTACCCGTCGACATGCGCATCGTCAGCGCCACCAAGCTCAGCCTGAAAACCGCTGTGGAACAGGGTCGCTTCCGGGAGGATCTCTACTATCGCCTGGCAGGCTATGAGATCTGCATCCCACCGCTGCGCCAACGCAGCGACGATATCGTGCTGCTGTTCACGCAGTTCGCCTCGGCCTGCGCAGAACGGATCGGTCGCCGCCCGCCGGAACTCACGCCTGCACTCGTGGCAGCGTTGCTGGACCATGCCTGGCTGGGCAATGTGCGCGAACTCAAGAGTGTGGCCGAACGCTTCGGCCTGGGGCTGGGCCTGCAGATCCAGCCGGAAGATGCCACCGGCCTGCCCGAACGGCGCAGCCTGGACGCCATGCTGGAAGACTACGAACGCAACCTCATCATGGCCGCCCTGCGCCAAAGCGACGGCTCGGTAGCCCAGGCACTCGAGATCCTCGACGTGCCACGCCGCACCCTGAACGAGAAAATGCGCCGTCTCGGCATCGAGCGCGATCCAGGCTGACTGCCAGTGAACAACAGGTTGTTCTGCTCACGATCCATTTTCCATCACCATCACTTATACAAATTTGGATGATCAATCAGCAATTCTGATCAAATAGCTCATCACCAAACCAATCTCACCACACACACCCTCACCACCTAAATCAATTTAAAAACATGAAAATACGATAAATCAAAAATCCGACTGAAACTCAAAATCATGCCGACGTCTCCCCCTTCACTCTATGAGTAATAGTTGTCTTGACCGTATATCACAAACAGTTACCCAGGGTGTACACCGGGCATCTTTAGACTTGGATCTGACTCGATAAATAATAGGGTCGCTTTATATTGTAGAGCTCCCTAATGAGAAAATTCTACTTCGTGGAATCGTGCTGCATTTCAGGCCGTTCTCGGCGTTTCCGCAGCAGACCATCGTCGCACATTACTTAGAAGACTCGTTGGGCGATAATAGATGGCTCTGATGCCGCTCCTAGTCCCAGCGTGCAGAGTCCAGACAACTTTTATTTAAACTTATTTCATTGGCTAAAATTTGTCTGTAGACCCCTCACTATCATCTGTGGCGTATTGCAAAAGTCTTCTTATATAAATGTCAGACACCTCATTCTTGAGGTCAGGAATCACCCTTTCCTGTACGACAAGAAGGTCTGCCTCTTTAATTTTTAAGCGTCGCATTGCTATTGCTAACGCAAACTCTAGCGAAGCTTCTCCTTGTGGTTTATAGCGGGAAAGGAATATCTTGATGAGGAATTCCCGCATGAACCCGCTCTCTTCATCAGTGTACGAATAGTCCAGCTCAGATGGCAAGGCCTGCCTAAGTATCGCGGCCTGTATGATTCCATCATTAAATCTATTGAAATTATGAGGGTCGAGAAGTACCTGCTGAAAAATATCGGAACTTAGCCTATGAATTTCCAGTAGCGGGGGGGCTGATCGTGCTTGATTCAATAGAGAGAGGGGCGTCCGTGCTCGCTCTAAAATTGCACCTATAGTAGCTAGGACAAGAGGAGCATGTTTTCCGCACGGAGTATAGCCTTCAGGCCAGAATAGAAAATCTCTTCGTAGTGAAAGCGGCGAATTATTGTCAATTGTAGGCAGGAAAGATAATTCTCCCAAACCAACATTCATTTGACGGTTATGACGATGTGACAATAATGGTTGAAGTTCTGGATCAGAATTTAGATCTAGCTCTTGTTGCAATGAGAGGCGCAGCCCCGGTCCGGTAGATAATCTATTCCATGTTAAAAAACGATTCGTCTGATCTTTTGTGTTGGCTAGGTTGGTTTTCAGAAAATGTTGTTCGCGAGCTGTTTCACAGATTTGCAAGCCAACTATATAAATCTTACTGCCCATATGATGTGGTCGCAGATCTCTGGAAATTCCAAGTAGCATTTGTCCTTGGCCAACTACCGCAGCGACGACAAGTAACCCACGTTCTTGATCAAGTTCAGTTAAGTGCGACTCGCAGTCAGTGCTGCTACGCACGCCCCAGGCTAGGGTAATGGAATACTCTTCCAATAGTGTCCGACACTTATCCGCAAGGATTTTGCTAGAAGGGTCGTCTTGATAAATAATTCCTTGAATGGATGCAGGAACGCTTGAGCGAATCTGTTTCCTCAACCACTGAAGAAACTGATCATGTTGTACAAGTAATTCACCGTTTGCATGGAATGTTCGATGTTTTCCATTTTCTGTGCTTACATCAATATTTAGAAAGTCTTTGTCCCAGAATGATGAGCTTATCTCTTTAGCCTCTTCTGACGGATGATAGTCTTTGGTTAAAGCGACTTTCTTGGGAGGCATTTGTTCCTGTTGGAACCGTTCTCCTAGAGTCCTCATACCCTTGGTGCCACGCAATTCTAATTTCATGCGCTCAGCCCAATCCTTGGGCCGTTCCAACTGGAAAAGTGCGTTCTCGCAGCCAGGGGTGTCATTGAATGTCAATAGCGTGATTACTTCATCGTCTGCGCAATTAGTCTTTGTTCTCCAGAGCTTTTCCAAAGAAAGAGAGGACGATGCTGAGATGATGCAATATGCCGTACCAGGAATTGGGGCAGGAACTTTCTCAAGTCCGTCATGAGATCTAAAACTGACTATTCTTGGCACCAGAAGTGAACTTGATGATCGCAGAATTTCACGTAAAGCGTAAGCGAGGCTGGATATTCCCATCGTATCAATGTAGATGGTTTTTAGATTTCTTTTTTGCCCCATTTTAAATGCTATTGTTAGCGCAATAAAATCTACAATCTCGCTTCTGGAAAGTGCTTCCTCTGCTTTTATAAAGTGCGATGAGCCATCGCCTGAAGGTTTCTGGAAATGATATCCTGGAGGGGCGGGAAGGACTAATCCGTCTGAACCAAACGCTTTCGTTAATCCTGCGCTTAAAATTAGGGAAATTACCTTCTGTTTGCGAAGAGCGGATGTGATAAAGTCGGATTTTGTGTTTTTGCTAATTTTTTTTGTTTTGGCTGTTTTCTGCTCCGGATTTATGAGACAGGTGTAAACTCCTATTTTTCCAGCAAGGCGACGTAACGATGCTTTGAAATTTTCGTCTTGCATAGAAGAACTCAGGTCGGCGCCATCGTCAGCCAGAGCTATTACTATGATTCCATCTGGATAAAGAATAGTTTGGGCCGCTGATTTGATAGCATCTTCGAAGTAGGAAGCAGGTATATGGCCCGGCCCCTTGAACAGGACTCGAAATTCGATTTCTTCGTGTTTCCATGGGAACATGAATAGGGAGTTCATGCTTCTCTCCTGTTCAGAGGAACCACAATTGTATAGGCTGTCCCGGGCAGGTATGGCTGCTCTTTTTCATCGGGGTGCCAATGTTCAGGCGAAAATGTTTTTTTGGTGTGATTGAGGAAATCTTGGTATAGGAATGTTCTTCCCGTGCGGAGAACCATAAATGCGCCTAGCTTCTCAAGTGCCTGGAGGGTATTAAATAATCCTTGTCCCACGCCATGAGTTTGCTTTGTTGTGCTACCTACGGCGAAGCATTCCGTGACGCATCTTAGCTCTTCTTCAAAGCTAAAGGATGCCGTGTCTATTCCTTTCTTTTTGGCCCAATTATTGGCTAAGCCGGGCCCAGTGTCGTAAATGGTGAATTCGAGAAATCTTGTGGAGGTTTTTGATTTGTTGCTGAATGGGGATTGGCTTGGATGGCCCAACCTAATTCTTTCTGCTCGTTCTAAATTGGCTTGAGCAGATGGCCGTCTAGGACGTTGTTGAATTGTGGCCTTTATCATGTAGCGGTGGACGTGCGTGTTTATACTGGTTTCTCGACGATCCTCTCTGAATTCAATCGTTCGAGCTATGAGCCCGCGAACATTGCCTGCCGAATATTTATTCCCATCCTCATCCATGCGAGCATGGTCATGCGTGTTTGAGAAGAGTTCAAATATTATAGAAGCAATAAATCTAATGTAGAAGTACGATAGCTTTCTCTCGGCAGTTGGCTCAAAAGCATTTAGTATATTTCTGATTAAATCTATGAATTCACTTGAGTTTCTTAGTGATTGGTCGTCGCTTCGACCGTAAAATGGGTTTAGGTATTCGTTAATAGACCCACTGAAACAGCACAGATGAACTCCCCTGGATCCAATTGTCTCGCGATATTGGTGATTCTGCATTGCACGGATCTTTGGGATTAAAAAACGTCTTGCGCGATTGCTTTCAAGACTAAAACCGAGGGCACCTGATACCTCGCGAGCAAAGTAAATTGCTGCACTCCCATGGGGCTCGTCTGAAAGGCGGTATAGCATTTCTTGGACAGGTTGCCCTGCGACATGGAGAATTCTTTCGCGATTCCTCCTGGACCATTGAGCAAGTAACTGAATGAGGATGCCCGTCACTGCGAATCCTGATTCTGGCGGAATTTTAGCTGGAACCTGAATCGAATTGGCTTCTGGGCTACCTAAATTTTCTATCTGGGATGAAAGAAAATCTAGCTTGATGTCGCGGGGAAATCTGAGCATCTTCGCCTCGATATGCATGTGCTAATGTGAGTCACGGGATCGTGGTGGACTATCCAAGTTCTCACATGATTTCGGATATTAATTTGAAGCAGAAATAGTATTTAATTATACGGCCTCTTGTTTTCAGGACTTCAATGAGTTTGCGCGGAAGTTTTTCATGAATTCTATAGCGGGTCAGAAATCTTAGGTTTGACCATGTAACCCGTTGAATAGTCGATCCAAGCTTACAGTACCTGAGAGGCTGACGTCACCCCCGTTTTGCAGCACTTGAAAACTAGAATTTAGCCCTCTCTGGCAAGCTGACCTGCTGTGGTCTGGCGTATTCACTCGGGGTCAGCATGCCGAGCGAGCCGTGGGGTCGATGGTCATTGTAATCAACACGCCACGCTTCGATAATGGTCTTGGCGTGTTCAAGCGACAGGAATTCATGCGCGTTCAGGCACTCGTCTCGTAATCGGCCGTTAAACGACTCACAAAGCCCGTTATCTGTGGGTTTTCCTGGTCGAGTGAAGTCCAGCAGCACTTTGTTCTCCCACGCCCAGAAATCCAGCGATTTAGACGTAAATTCGGTCCCGTGATCGACGGTGATACTTGCCGGTAAGGGGACCC
>NZ_JBEFDG010000055.1:0-6454 GCF_040137905.1 Corticimicrobacter sp. | reverse complement strand
TGCGCTGTCCGTCCTGCGGGCCCGGCTGGCGGCTGCGCTCTTGCGCCAGTTGCTGCTCCAGGTTCTTGACTTCGGCATCAGCCTCCCGCGCTCGATTTGTCAGGAACTGACCCACCTGACGGCTCGCCTCGCCCGCAATCTCAAATCCTGCCTCGATCTTCTCCTTGTCAAAGATCGGCCTTAGCGCATTGAGCGTATCCGAGGTATCACGGTCCAGCGCGGCGATCGTTTCTGCGCCCGTCTGACCCGTTAGCGCCTGCTGGCCTGCTTCGTCGCGGATCTCGATCTCGCCTTCGCTGATCGCGCTGCGTGTCGTGCTGCTGCCGCTGCCGCTGGCGGCGACCACGGTGGGCGCGCCCATCGTCAGGCCGCCTCCCTGGCCGGCCAGCGACGTGCCGACATCCTTGCTGGCACCGCCTGCCACCTGGTTGCCACGGGTCGTTCCCAGGTCGGCAGAACTGCCCGCGCCTTCCGCACCGCCACCAAAACCGAATCCGCCACCCACCGATACCTGGCTGGCGCTATAGCTGGCCTTGTTGCGGATATCGCCAGTCTCTAGCGTGCCGGTAGACAGACGATTACGACCCTCGGCAATGGCTTGATCGCTGCTGGCGATCACACTGCCGGTCAGCGATGTACGCCCGCCCACGTCGATCTGGAAGCCACCATCGCCCGCCCACAAACCGGTCTGCTTGGTCACCGACTCGAAATCGCTGTCCATCCGACCGGTACTGGCGTTGGCCCAGGCACTGCTGGCCCCTGCGCACAAAGGTGGCACACATATACTGACGCCAATACCACCACTACGCTGCCGAGACGTGTACTCACTGATCTCCTGCAGGCTGGCCAGCAGCAGGTTGCCACCGGCTGACGCAATGATCCGATCCGCCTTGGCCGATGCGCCCTGCAGGGAAATATCACCGCCGGACTGCAATGCCAGCGTATTGCCCGCTGCCACATGGGCATTTGACCAGGTTACATCGCGGCCATCCTGGCGACCCCGTGCGGCATTGGCCCCCAGTTCAAATGAAAGCCCATTTTTCTCACCACCATAAGAGAACGCAATGCCGATACTGGCACCGCTGCTCTTGCTGTCGGTATGCTGATCGAACACATTGCGCGCTGCCTGCAACTGGATATCGCCTTCGGCTTTCAGAACCGCATCACGACCGGCCGACAGGTTGGCCCCCTGCACCGTGATGTCCGAGGCCTCGCCTGCGCCCCTGGCGAGCACGGTCAGGTCGCGCCCTGCGGCGACATTGGCACCGGTATTGCTGGTCATGCTGCGATCAGTCGTGCTGGAGCTCTGGCTGCTGCCCAGGCTGATCTTGATACTGACACCGCCGATCTGGCTCAGTGCGCCTGGGTTGGCCGCATTGCGGGCCGCATTGACCGCGTCATAGGCATTGCTGGCGGCCAATACCGTTGTGGCACCGGCCAGCCCCTGCATGACAGGATTGTCGACCTTGCCTGCAGCATCAGCCATGCGCATGCCGGTCTGCATTGCATCCACCACCGGATTGCTGGCGGTGACGGTCAGGCCCGATTGCTTGACCTCATGGAACTCCCGCTGGCGCATCGTGTCGGCCAGCCCGGCCACGGTCACATCGCGACCGACCAGGGTAATGTCCCCCTTGCTGGCCAGGATGTCGCTGCCCAGTACGCCCAGCGATGCCCCCGCATTGACCAGCACATCGCCTTCGACGCTGCCGAGCGTGCTGCCGGTATGCAGACCACGCTGCGTATCCAGTGAGTCGGTGGTACGGCGCGAGCCGTAGCTGATGCCGCCCAGTGCGCCAAAGCCGGATTTCTTGACGCGGCGGTATTCATATTCTTCCAGGCTGTTGGCGGCCGCCGTGACCGCCACATTGCGATCAGCCGACATGATCAGATCATGCTGGGCAGCCACGTTGGAACCTGCAACCAGCAGATCGCGACCCGCCATCAGGACCGCACTGTCGCCGGTAAAGGTCGAGGAGACCGAATCGGTCCAGTCGGACGACACGATGGTGTGCTCCGACTTGCTGGAGAGAAAGCCGCTTTTCTTGTAGTAGGTTTCGTTGTACGCGTAGCCGCTCTGGTCGCCCGCCGCGACCGTGATATCTCGCTCGGCCCCCACCGCCAATCGTCCCCCTGCGGCAACCTCTGCGGCAATGGCAGCGACATCGCGACCGGCAATCAGCGTCAGGTCTGCACCGGCCTCTATCCGTGTGCCGATGTCCGTAGCACTACGCATCTCGGCACGGTTCTTCGAGCTGTAGTTGTAGGACTCGGCATAGCGCTCTTCGGCCGTGGTCAGGTTGATATCGCGCCCTGCCTGGATGCGTGCCGACTCGGCCACGCTGATGGCGGCAGCTTCGGCATTGAAATCCTGGCCGGCCTGTACGTTCAGCGTGCCGGCATCGATTCGCGCCACACCATCCAGGCGCGTGCTGCTGACACCGCCACTGGCCTGCGAACGGGTGGATGCCTGGAGATTGACATCCCGGCCCGCTGCCAACGTGACGGTATCCCCCCGGATCAGCCCGGCCAGGTTATCGATATCCTCGCGTGCGGCAAGATTGACGGTACGGCCCTGTACCGAGCCGACCGTGTTGCGGATATTGCCTGCTTCGACCACCACGGCATTGCGGGCCCCTACCGTGCCGGTATTGACGGCATCGCCGTCAACGCGGATCGAGGTGTCCCGACCGGCGATCAGTGTACCGTCGCCACGCAGGTCGCCCGGCTTGACGGCCAGGTACACCTGAGGGGCCAGCACCTGTTGCTGGGTGCCATCCGGCAGGGTCACGGTCTGCTCCACCAGCCAGACCATGTCGCTGGTCATGTGGCGCAGTTGTTCGTCGGTCAGCGCCGTGCCGACGTTCAGTCCAAGCTTGTGCGCGAAATCGACGCCTGCGCCCAGCAGGGCCTTGTACTGGGACTCGTTGTCGGTATAGTCGCCCACGAAGCGCTGGCCGGTTGCCAGCATGACCTGTTCTGCCACCAACCGCTGCTCGTAAAAGCCATCACCAAGCCGCTTGAGAATATGCTCGGGGTCCTGGTTCAATTGCTGCAGCATGAAGTCGCTGGACACGGACTGACGCTGGCCAGTGAACTGCGCGTCGGTTGCGATCAGGTAAGGAGTGTCGGGGCGCTGCACGACGCTGTACATCGCGTTCTGCGGCACCTGGGGCTGGAGCGTGACGACACGCACGGTCTGCGCGCCCGATGCACTGATATCGATCACGACGGCAGGCGCGCGCGGCCCGGGCTGAACGCCGGACATGCCGATGCCTGTCGCCACGGCAGAGGCCTGCAGACTCCCATCAGAGGAGGTGGCAGGCACCATCGGATCGGCCACGCCAGACGCGGCACCGGAACCCTGAGTGCCGATCCCCCTGGCAAGGGCTGCGGCCCGCAATCCACCGGACTGTCCCTTTTCGACACCAGGCACTCCGGCCTGTGAGGTCGCAGCAAACTCCAGAGGGCCTGTGACACCGTGTACAGGCTGTCCGCCCTGTGTGTCTATTCCTTTGGCAATGCTGGCCGCCAGCGGCCCACCCGATACCTGTACAGACTGCGCACCCGGTACATTGGCCCCCGTGGAGGAGGACGATGTCGATGCGCCTGCAATATTGCTGACTCCGGGTACATTCTGGCCGGAGGCAGGTGCAATAGCATGCTGGGAGACTGAGGCCGCTGCCAGTTCGATGCGTTCAGGCGCGACAATGTCGTCATAGACAGTCCAACGCTCATCGCGACCGCTGTCCGCTACGACGGTACGAACCTCATAGCCTTGCCGCTGCACAATTCGCTGGCCTTCAGCCCCGTGATTGACAATGGCAGGCCCATCCACCGAAAGCGTCCCTCCCGCAACGATACTGCTTTTGTCGTTGAACACCTCCCCGTTGAGATGGGCATTGCCTCCTGCGATGATTTTGCCGGGATCGGTCGATACGGTTCGGCTTTCGGAAACGACTTCTTCCACCTTGTAATAGAAGAAATTCGCCACGAGACGGCTATTGAAGTCGGCATTGAATGCACGAATGCGGCCATCGAGTTCCATCTGCTGGGCTCGATAGGCATCCATCTGGCTTTTGTAGGTCGCCTGACGATCCTTTTCCGCCTGGCAGTTTGCCAGGCCTATTCGTCCACACTCTGCTATTGGCGGTGGAGGCAAAACAGGCTCAGGACCTGGGTAGTCCATCTCGAATACCGACCAGACTGCTTGATTGGCTGCGTATGCGAACCGCTCGGGCACCGTGTAGCAACTGCCGCCATCATCGCCCCCAAATGAACACGCAGTCGTTGCTGGCACATAAGCAGGCGGGATCGGAGCCGTTCGTCCTGCCTTGCCTTTTTTATTTGGCACATAATCAAAGGGAGGCCCATACTGAGATTCTGGATACCGCTCAGACGGTAGCAACAGACGACGTTCATCATCGTCATCAAGGAAAGTCACAGGATCACGACCACAGCCAGCAGTCACCTGATCGCACAGCCACATCTTCGAACCGTCCATCAGTTCGGTCGAGTTCGCCAGCCGGTAATACAGTTTCGGCTCACGGCTGATCTCGACCACTTCACTTTCGAAGTGATTGTTGAGGTTCCTGATGCTGGCTGCCGCGATATCGGCATGCCCCGTGGCCTCGATAGTGGCTGATGCGTTGATCAGAGAACGGGCGCTGCCTGCAGCGCGACTGGCGGCGTCAAGTGCGCCGCCGATGGCCAGATCACCATCCGCAAAGATCAGGGCACGCTCCCGGTTGGTCAGCGTGCCGATGCCCAGATCCATGTCGCCACGCGATGCGATCACGGCACCGGGTTCATTACGCAGCTCACCCGCGCCGATGCTGATCCTGTCGCCATACAGGCGGCCGGTATTGTTGACCGTCGCAGCCTGGATGCGGGTATGGCCGCCATCGATCAGGCCCTGATTCTCCAGCACCCCCAAAACGTTCAGGCGATTCACGCCTGCCGCGACGATTTCGCCGCTGGCACGGTTGGTCAGCGACCGGACATCCAGCGTCAGGTCGCCGCCCGAATGCAGCCGCCCCTGATTGTCGATCCGATCGGTTGCCAGTGTCAGGGCCGTCCCTGCGGAAATCAGCCCGGTATCATTGCCCAGACGGGTCGCCTCGATACGAGCGCGACCGTTGGAGGCAACCTGCCCCCGGATGTTGTCCAGCGAGGCCGTCACGATCTCCAGCGACTGGCTGGCACCGATGCGCCCGGCACGATTGTCGATGGCATCGGCAGCCAGATCGACTGCGCCCCCCATCACGCCCTTTGCCGATGCATTCAGCGTATCGCGGTTGTCGATGCTGGCCGCCCGGATGCGCAACCCGTTGTCGGCCAGGATCAGACCATTACGATTGTCCAGTGCACCATCGACCTCCAGAGCCATTGCCTGGGCCTCGATACGGCCCCGGACATTGCCCAGCACACCGGTCTGCACATCGAGGCGGCCACCTGCTGCCAGCGTACCGTCTGTGTTGTCGATCCGCTGCCGCGCAATCAGGTCCAGGCTTTCCGTTCCGATAAGACGCCCTGCGCTGTTATCCAGCCCTGCGGCCGTCACCGACAGCGCGCCACCATACAGTTCGCCACGCTGGTTGTTGACTTCGCCAGCACTGATCAGTTGCAAGGCACCCTCGGCCTGCACAATGCCACTGCGGTTGTCGAGACTGCCTGCCTCTATCCTGCCGCTGTCGGACAGTACCCGACCATTGCGATTGTCGAGTAGCCCGGCACCGCTCAGATCGAGCTGCTGCCCGGATTGCACGACGCCGCGTACATTGGTGATTGTCTCGTTGACACGGATCGAGACGCCTTCTCCTGACACCACACCATCCGTGTTGTCCAGCGCGCTTGCCTGCACGTCGAGACGGTCACCTGCGGCCAGAGTGCCAGCGACATTGCTGACCGGTCCATTCGTCACCACGACCAGCGCACCGTCGCTGCCGATACGCCCTGCGGCATTGTCGAGACGATCCGCCTGCACAGACACCGTTGCGCCGTGTGCGGCTCCCCGTACGTTGCGTAGTTCACCCTCGGTTTGCAGCGTCAGGGCCTGTCCGGCCACCAGCTTGCCGCCCGACAGGTCTATCGTGTCGGCCACGACCGAGGCATCACCGCCCGCCAGCAGGATGCCGCTGTTCGATACAGCTGCAGTACGGATCTGCAAGTCGCCTTCCGCACCCAGCGATCCATCATCCTGCAACCCCGCCGCCAGCGTGCCGCGATTCTCTACCCGGCCCGCATCAACCTCTATCCGCCCCGCCGCAGACAGCCCGCCCGTGTTGGACAGTTTGCCTGCCACGTCCAGCTTCAAGTCGCGCCCGGCTTCGACTGCACCGTCATTGGTCAATGAAGCCACGCCCAGCGTCATGCCCTGACGGGCCGCCAGTACGGCTCCCGTCGCATTGCGCAGATCACCCGTCGTGATGCCGACCTGATCGCCATACATCCG
>NZ_JBEFDG010000054.1:0-24351 GCF_040137905.1 Corticimicrobacter sp. | reverse complement strand
CCCCGGGTGCCGGTCTCGTCGGTCCCTTCGGTGCCCTGATCATCGGTATCCTGACCAGCCTGGTCTGCGTCTGGGGCGTCAACGGTCTCAAGCACATGCTCAAGGCCGACGACACGCTCGACGTGTTCGGCATCCACGGCGTGGGCGGCATCATCGGCGCGCTGCTGACCGGCATCTTCAATGCCCAGGCATTCGGCGGCCCCGGCCTGGCCAGTGTCGGTGAAATCGGCGGCCAACTGTGGGTCCAGCTCGAAGGCGTGCTGATCACCGTCGCCTGGTCTGCGGTCGTGGCACTCGTGGCCTACTGGGTCAGCGGCAAGATCTGCGGCGGCATCCGCGTCAGCGAAGAAGTCGAACGTGCCGGCCTGGATATCAGCGAACACGGAGAATCGGCCTACCACAGTTGATCCCTATCCTGCGATGACAATGGATCCGTACCAGGCGGATCCAGCAAAAAAGGCCTCCCGCGGCGTACTGCGGGAGGCCTTTTTAAATACGCCTGAATATCAAAGTGCCTTCAGATCGACCCGCTCGGCGCGATTGAGCGCAATGGCGACCTTGGCACGCAACGCATTGGAATGCGCGCTGCGAATCTCGCGCTTGACCTCCAGCATCTGGCTGGCATGCATGGAAAACTGCGTCAGCCCCATGCCCAGCAGCAGGCGGGTCAGCGTGGCATCGCCGGCCATTTCACCGCATACCGCCACCGGCTTGCCGTAGCGCACGCCGGCATTGATGGTCTGCGCGATCAGCCGCAAGACGGCGGGATGCTGACTGTCATACAGATGGGCAACCTCGGTGTCACCCCGATCGATTGCCAGCGTGTACTGGATCAGATCGTTGGTACCGATCGACAGGAAATCGAGATTTTCGGCAAAAGGCTCGATGGCGATGGCCGTGGCCGGAATCTCGACCATGGCCCCCAGTTGCACCTGATCGTCAAAGGGCTGGCCGCGTGCCACCAATTCGGCTTTGGCCGATGCCAGCGCCTGGCGGGTGGCATGCACCTCGTGCATATGAGCGACCATCGGAATCAGGATACGCACCTGGCCATGCGCCGAAGCCCGCAGAATGGCACGCAACTGGGTCGCGAAGATATCCGGATGCGCCAGGCAATAGCGGATGGCACGCAACCCCAGGGCCGGATTGGTCGCCACGGCAGGTTCATTGAGCAGTGACTTGTCAGCCCCGATATCGAGCGTGCGGATGGTGACGGGCCGTCCGGCCATGCCCTTGACCGCCTCGGCATAAGCCCGATATTGCTCTTCCTCATCGGGCAGATGATTGCGCCCCATGAACAGGAATTCCGTTCGAAACAGGCCAACCCCTTCCGCACCGGCCCTGCAAGCTGCTGCGGCCTCGTCTGGCAGCTCGATATTGGCATTGAGGGTGATCGCCACGCCATCGAGCGTGACAGCCGGTGCCGAACTGAGCAGTGCCAGTTCCGCGCGCTCCTGCAGGAACTGCTGCTTGCGCTGACGATACTCTTCGAGCACCTGCGCCGAGGGATTGATGATGACACCCCCGGTCGCACCATCCACCACCAGTTGATCGCCATCCCGGATCAGCGTGCGGGCATTGCCGACGGCTACAACGGCTGGCACACCCATGCTGCGGGCCACGATGGCGGTATGTGACGTAGGACCGCCCAGATCCGTCACGAAAGCAGCAAAACGCCCTTCGCGCAGATGCAGCATGTCGGCAGGTGCAATATCATGCGCCACCACGATCAATGGTTCATCGTGATGCTCCGCCATCCGGTGTGCCGCACAGAGAATATCTGCATCGGCACCGACCAGCGCCATCAGCACGCGCTCAATGGCCTGGCGGATATCCGTGGCGCGTTCACGCAGGTAGGCGTCTTCCATCTGCGCAAACTGTTCGCCCAACGCACTGCCACATGCGGTCAGCGCCCATTCGGCATTGTAGTGACGCTCACGGATCAGCTTGAGCGCAGGCCTTTCCAGCTCAGGATCGGCCAGCAGCAGGGCATGGACATTGAGAACGGCACCCAGCTCCGCCGGGGTATCGGCAGGCAGGGCTCGAGCCATCTCGGACAGCCGTTGCTGCGCAACCTGCAAGGCAGTATGCAGGCGAGCGCATTCGGCCTCGACCTCATGCTCGGCAATGCGATGGTGCGCGACCTCCAGGACGGCGGCATCCATCACCACTGCCCGCCCGATCGCATATCCTCGCGCGACACCTTGTCCGCGCAGCGACACTATGGCCATTACTCGCCTTCACCAAACTTGTCTTCGAAAAGGGCTTGTATCGCCTGCAGCGCCTCGGCGGCATCGCCCCCCTCGGCGTCCAGGCGAACCGTGATGCCTTGCCCGGCAGCCAGCATCAATACGCCCATAATACTCTTGGCATTCACACGGCGCTCACCGCGTGCAATAAAAATTTCCGAGGAGAACTTGCCCGCCAATTGGGTCAGCTTGGCGGCGGCCCGTGCATGCAGGCCCAGTTTGTTGCTGATGACGATATCGATAGTGTGCATGGTGACATACCTGCCCGCAGGCAAGTGCGTTATTGTCCATTGGAAGAAAAGTGAATCAGGACTACACCGTCGCGCCCGCCCTCAAGCGCACGCTGGGCCAATTCCCCAAGGTCGAGACCCGGTTCGCGCAGGCGCTGGTTGACCACGCGCAGCAGCATAGGCAGGTTGGTACCGGACAGGACTGTCGCGACATGTCCGGCCGACATGGCATCGCGCACCGCCTCGCAGGCAATATTGGTCGGCGTGGCACCCTGCACATCGGTCAGCACCAGGACGCCCTGGCCACTATCGACAGCAGCGATATCGGCAGCCAACCGACGACTTGCCTGGACACAATCCTCGTCAGGCCGGATATCGCGCAGCACCAGCGCTGCCTGATCACCAAACACATGCTGTATGCCCTCGCCCAGCGCAGTTGCAAGCGGCTGATGGGCAACCAGCACCAGGCCGATCATTGCGACGGCTCCGCCACCGTTGCCAGAGCTGCCTCCAGCGCATCGACAAACATCCCCGCCACGTCAAAGCCGGTCTGCTCCGTGATTTCGACAAAGCACGTCGGGCTGGTCACGTTGACTTCGGTCAGGCAATCACCAATGATATCGAGGCCAACCAGCAACAGGCCACGCGCAGCCAGTACCGGCCCGAGTGCCGTAGCGATCTCCATGTCCCGGGCGGTCAGCGGCTGGGCAACGCCACGGCCACCTGCTGCCAGGTTGCCGCGGGTCTCGCCCGCCAGGGGAATGCGTGCCAGGGCATATGGCACAGGGCGGCCGCCAATCACCAGCACGCGCTTGTCGCCCTGTACGATTTCGGGAATATAACGTTGCGCCATGATGCTGCGCGTACCGTCATGGGTCAGTGTTTCCAGGATGGCATTCAGGTTGGGCTCCTGGCGCTGCAGGCGGAAAATACCCATGCCCCCCATGCCATCGAGCGGCTTGACGATCACATCACCATGCACGGCATGGAATGCCCGGATCCTGGCAGGATCACGGCTGACCAGTGTCGGCGTCGTAAAGCGGGCGAACTCGGTAATGGTCAGTTTCTCGGGATGATTGCGGATGGCCGCACCGGCATTGAATACCCGGGCCCCCTGGGCCTCGGCATATTCGAGCAGGTGCGTGGCATACACATACTCCATGTCGAACGGCGGATCCTTGCGCATGATGACAGCATCGAAGGCCGACAGTTCCAGATCCTCTGCAGGCGAGGTATCGCGCCACCAGTCATGGCCATGCAGATCGGCCCCATCGACCAGCTCGATGCCGGTCACGCTGGACATGACCGCCCCACCATCGATAAACAGATCGCCCTGGCCCGCTACGCTGATCCGATGCCCGCGCGCAGTCAGGCTGCGCATCATGGCCACGGTCGAGTCCTTGTACGCCTTCAGGCCAGGCAGCGGATCCAGAATGATTAGTACATGCATCGTCTTGATTCTCGAAAAAAGGGTCTTGCTTGTCTTGGCACAAACCCGGCCCGGTGACAAAAAAGCCCGCCCGCTGAATCAGCGGCGGGCTGCAGGTAAATGGCCGCATTGCACCGAATCGTCGTCATGCAGCCGTACCCGGTCAGGCGGATGGTTCAGGAAGCTGCGCCGTCGCCCTTGCCGGGCGCTTTCTTGCGAGGTGCCAGAACCATGACCATCTGGCGACCTTCGAGCTTGGGCATGGCTTCGACCTGTGCCAGCTCGACCAGATCATCACGCACGCGCTCTAGCACTTTCATGCCGAACTCCTGGTGAGCCATTTCGCGACCGCGAAAACGCAACGTCACCTTGGCCTTGTCACCATCATCGAGGAAGCGCTTGAGGTTACGCAGCTTGACCTGGTAATCGCCCTCGTCGGTGGCAGGACGGAACTTGACTTCCTTGACCTGGATCACCTTTTGCTTGGAGCGGGCTTCCTGCTGACGCTTCTGCTCCTGGTAACGGAACTTGCCGTAGTCCATGAGGCGACACACCGGCGGCTCCGCAGTCGGCGCGATCTCAACAAGATCCACTTCATTCTGTTCGGACAGCCGGAGCGCCTCGACAGTCTTGACGACGCCCAACTGTTCCCCCTCGATACCAATCAGGCGTACCTCGGGGACACGGATCTCACCATTGATGCGATGTTTCTTTTCGGTTGCGATGTTAACGACTCCCTGAAAAATAAAAGATAAAGCGGGTATCAGACTGCAATACCCTTTCGGCCGATTGTAGCCGAGTTAGGCGCGGTTGCCGCCGCTGGCGACATCCTCTGCCAGGTGTGCCTCGAAGGCCTCCAGCGGCATCACACCCAGATCTCCGCCGCCGCGTACACGCACGGCCACCTGGCCGGACTGGCGTTCCTTGTCACCCACGACCAGGATATACGGAACCTTCTGCAGACTGTGCTCGCGCACCTTGTAGGTGATTTTCTCGCTACGCACATCGGCCTTGACGCGGAAACCCTTTTCTTTCAACTGCTTGAACACCTGTTCCGCATACTCTGCCGACGGCTCGGAAATGCAGCAGACCACCGCCTGCACCGGCGACAGCCAGGTCGGCAACGCGCCACTGTAGTGTTCCAGCAAAATGCCGGTGAAACGCTCCAGCGAACCGAAGAAGGCACGGTGCAGCATCACGGGTCGCTCGCGCTGTCCGTTTTCCGCAACATACTCGAGCCCGAAGCGCTCGGGCAGGTTGAGGTCGACCTGCAGCGTACCGCACTGCCAGTCGCGGCCGATCGCATCACGCAGCACGAACTCCAGCTTGGGGCCATAGAAGGCACCTTCACCGGGATTCAACTGATAGCTCAGACCCATGCCATCGAGTGCGCTCGACAGCGCCCCCTCCAGACGGTCCCAGAGTTCGTCGGAGCCGATCCGATTGGCCGGACGAGTCGACAGCTTGATGGTCACGTCATTGAAGCCGAACTGACGATAGATCCCCAGCGTCAGGTCGATCACGTGGCGGCATTCCTCTTCCATCTGGCCAGGCGTACAGAAGACGTGCGCATCATCCTGGGTGAAATGACGCACCCGCATCAGGCCATGCAGCGCTCCCGAAGGCTCGTAGCGGTGCACCTTGCCGAATTCGGCCATGCGCAGCGGCAGGTCGCGGTAGCTGCGCAGGCCATGGCCGAACAACGATGCCGCACCCGGGCAGTTCATGGGCTTGAGGGCGAATATGCGTTCATCCTCGGTCTGCGTGGTGAACATGTGGTCACGGTAGTTACCCCAGTGACCGGAGATTTCCCACAGGCAGCGATCCATGACGTCGGGCGTATTGACCTCGACATAGTCCGCCTCGTTGTGGCGCTGGCGCATGTAGCTGATCAGTTGCTGGAACAGCGTCCAGCCGTTGGGATGCCAGAACACCGCACCCGGCGCCTCTTCCTGGAAGTGGAACAGATCAAGCTCGCGCCCCAGCTTGCGGTGGTCGCGTTTCTCGGCTTCCTCCAGCATGTGCAGGTAGGCATCCTGGTCTTCCTTGGTCGCCCAGGCCGTGCCATAGATCCGCTGCAGCATTTCATTGTTGCTATCGCCACGCCAGTAGGCACCGGCCACCTTCATCAGCTTGAACACCTTGAGCTTGCCGGTGGAAGGTACGTGGGGGCCGCGGCACAGGTCGATGAAATCGCCTTCGCGATACATGCTCAGCACCTGATCCTCTGGTATCGATTCGATGATCTCGGCCTTGTAGTCCTCGCCAATACCCTTGAAGAACGCGACGGCATCGTTGCGGGTCCAGACTTCACGCTGCACCACTTCATCTTTCTTGGCGAGTTCGTGCATGCGCTTTTCGATCAGTTCCAGGTCCTCGGGCGTAAACGGACGCTCGTAGGCAAAATCGTAGTAGAAACCGTTGTCGATCACCGGACCGATGGTGACCTGCGCATCGGGAAACAGATCCTTGACCGCATAGGCCAACAAGTGGGCCGTCGAGTGGCGCAGCACGTCCACGCCGTCACGATCCTTGGCGGTGATGATGGACAGATTCGCATCCTGTTCGATCAGGTGGCTGGTATCGACCAGCCGGCTGGTTCCACCGGTACCGGACACGCGCCCGGCAAGGGCGGCTCGCGCCAGGCCCGCACCGATGGATTGCGCCACATCGGCCACGGTGACCGGGCCGGGATACTGGCGTTGCGAACCATCTGGAAGAGTAATCTGCACCATTTTCAAATTTCCTGGGCGTGTCGCCCGCAACAAAAATTCAGCCAATTTCCGGCACCCATGCGCCGGAAACGAAAAACGCGGCCTGGGCCGCGTTCTGGATCACTTTGTGGAACCTCAGACTTTCAACATCGCCTGACGACTCACTCCACGACAAACGCGACTAGCGGGCATGCCCGCAAGTAGTTCGCTGTGTCGTCAGAATGCGCATGGTGTCAGCCAAGAATATCCGGTACCAAAAGAAATCATCATCTGCTCCGATCATACCATATGCATGGCTTTAATCGACTATGTTTTGCCAATTGTCAATGCCGATGTAGCGCGCCGGGCACACACCTGCAATAATCGTCGATCCTGACCGAGATGAAAACGCCATGCCACCTGTCCTGCCTGCCTCCCTGATTGCACGGTCACTGTTGGTTCTGATCCTGCTGGCCGGCGTGTATTTCTTCAGCGGCTTCCTGGTGCCGGCGCTGGCTGCACTCATCATCGGTTTTGCAAGCTGGCCCCTGTACCGGCGCTGGCTGCGTGTCTGCCGCGGCAACAATACTCTGGCAGCCAGCGGTGCGCTGCTGCTGATCTGCGTCGTACTGGTGTTGCCGCTGTCACTGGCGCTCTCGTATGCCATCAAGGAAGCCAGTTCTTTCATCGGCTGGCTGGTCGATGCCAACCGCAACGGCGTGGACGTGCCGCAATGGATCACCGATCTGCCGATCATCGGTGCGCGCCTGGCCGCCTATTGGGTCGATCACCTTGGCGAACCCAATGCGCTGGGCGACTGGGTACAACTGCTGAGCGGCCAGCATCTCGGCAATATCTACCGCATGGCGCTCTCGGCCACCGGCAATGTCTTTCACCTGGCGCTGACCGTCCTGTTCATGCTGATCACGCTGTTCTTCGTCTACAAGGACGGGGCCCACATCGCACGCCAACTCGATATCCTGGGCGAGCGCATCCTGCCGGATCGCTGGCAGCGCTTTTCACGCGTCGTGCCGGCCACCATCGGCTCGACTGTCACAGGCATGGGCCTGATCGCCATCGGCGAAGGCGTGGTACTCGGCATTGCCTACTGGCTGGCCGGTGTACCCTCGCCCGTACTGCTGGGCGTGATTACAGGCTTCATGGCACTGATCCCGGGCGGTGCCCCCCTGTCCTTCACGCTGGTATCGCTTTACCTGGTCGGTTCCGGACACGCCGTGGCCGGGCTGGCCCTGTTTGCCTGGGGATCGGTCGAACTCTTCATCGTCGACAAGACCATGCGCCCCCGACTGGTGGGCGGCCCGGTCAAGCTGCCCTTCCTGCCGACGTTCTTCGGACTGGTCGGCGGCGTGCAAACCATGGGATTCGTGGGATTGTTCGTCGGCCCGGTCCTGATGGCGCTGCTGGTCGCCATCTGGCGGGAATGGCTGCACCAGGAAACATCTACGCCACCCAAAGCCAGCTGACCAAGAACCTCATCAGCGACCTCTGAGTTGCCCAAAAATCAGCAGCCACAGACATGCCCGGCGAATCCGGGCATGTGTATTGCAATCTCTCAGTCCAGATCGTTGGCCAGCTTGGCCGCCAGACCGATATAGCTGCGCGGGGTCATGTCGAGCAGGCGCTGGCGAGCCTCTTCGGGCAATGCCAGACCTTCGATGAACTCACGCAATGCCGGGCCAGTGATACCCTTGCCACGCGTCAGCGCCTTGAGCTGTTCGTAAGGTTGCGGCAGGCCGTAGCGACGCATCACGGTCTGCACCGGCTCAGCCAGTACTTCCCAGCACTGGTCGATATCGTCATCGATGGCCTGCGTATTGATCTCGAGCTTGCCCAGACCGCGCAGGCAGGCATCCCATGCCACCAGGCAATAGCCAAAGGCCACGCCCAGATTGCGCAGCACCGTGGAATCAGTCAGGTCACGCTGCCAGCGCGATACCGGCAGTTTCTCCGAGAGGTGGCGCAACACGGCATTGGCCAGTCCCAGGTTGCCCTCGGAGTTTTCGAAGTCGATGGGATTGACCTTGTGCGGCATGGTAGACGAGCCAACCTCGCCCTCTTTCAGACGCTGCTTGAAATAGCCCAGCGAGATATAGCCCCAGACATCACGATTGAGGTCGAGCAGGATGACGTTGGCGCGTGCCACGGCATCGAACAGGACCGCCATCCAGTCATGCGGTTCGATCTGGATGGTATGGCGGTTCTGGGTCAGCCCCAACCCCGCGAGCACCTGACCGGAAAAGCGCTGCCAGTCGATCTCGGGGTAGGCGGACAGATGTGCGTTGTAGTTACCGGTGGCACCGTTGAGCTTGGCCAGCGGCACGACCTGTTCGATATCTGTGATGGCGCGCTGCAGGCGCACCGCGACGTTGGCGAACTCCTTGCCCAGGGTCGTCGGGCTGGCCGGTTGACCGTGCGTGCGCGACAGCATGGGTTGCGCTGCATGGGTGGCGGCCAGATCACGCAGCGTATCCGACAGACGGCGCAGCACCGGCAACACGGCTTCGTCGCGAGCACGCGTCAGCATCAGCGCATGGGACGTATTGTTGATATCTTCCGAGGTGCAGGCAAAATGGATGAACTCGCCAGCCGCAGCCAGTTCGGGAATGTCCGCGACCTTTTCCTTGAGCCAGTACTCGACGGCCTTGACATCGTGGTTGGTGACGCGCTCGATTTCCTTGATGCGCGCCGCATCAAGCTCTGAAAAATCCGCCACCAGTTGCTGCAGGCGCTTGCGGGCCTGTGCGCCAAACGGCGGCAGCTCGGGCAGCCCGGCATCGGACAGGGCGACCAGCCATGCCACTTCGACCTCGACCCGATGCGCCATGAAACCCGCTTCGGACAGCAGTCCGCGCAAGGCATGACCACGCGCAGCGTAGCGCCCGTCCAGGGGTGACAAGGCATTGAGGGAAGTAAGGTCGGAAACGAGTTGCATGATAGTCAGGATAAGACAGTGAAATGCGCAGTCTCTGCGCACAGGCGGTTGATAAGGATCATGTGGATTCTAGCATTGCACCCCGCATGCCCCTCCGGACTTGTCAATTCGAATTAATTTGGTGTGGCATTGAGACACGCTATCAAGATCCTCCTGCTATACTTCGCGCGCCTTCCGTTTTTATGATGTGTGCCATGAAACTGCTTGGTTCGCTTACCAGCCCTTTCGTCCGCAAGGTGCGGATCGTGATGGCGGACAAGAAACTCGACTACCAGTTCGAGCTGGAAGACGTATGGTCCGCCGACAGCGCCATCCAGCAATTCAATCCACTGGGCAAGGTGCCCTGCCTGGTCATGGAAGACGGTACCGCGCTATTCGATTCGCGTGTGATCGTCGAGTACCTCGATACCTTATCTCCGGTCAGCCGACTGATCCCGGCCTCCGGGCGTGATCGCGCCCAGGTCAAATGCTGGGAAGCGCTGGCCGATGGGCTGCAGGAAGCGGCCGTCGCCATCCTGGTCGAGCAGACCCAGCGCACCTCGCGTCAGCGCAGCGCCAGCTGGATCACGCGCCAGCAGGCCAAGATCGATGCCGCGCTCGATGCCATGGAAAAAGACCTCGGAGAACTGAGCTTTTGCACCGGCATCAGCTACACCCTGGCCGATGTCGCTGTCGGCTGCGCACTTGGCTATCTCGACTTCCGTTTCCCCGAGCTCGACTGGCGTCAGAACCGCCCCGCCCTGTCGCGCCTTTACGACAAGCTGCTGACACGCAGTTCTTTCAGCGACACCACACCACCGCCTGCGGCCTGAAACACACGCCAGGGGTCTCCGGCTGCGCACCTACAGATCGGCGCGCAGCCGGGAGTTCTGAAAAATTTGGCCCGGGTTGCAGCAGGATGATGCCGCAACCCGGGCCAAATTTATTCAGGCCACCGATGTTTACTCGATGATTCCGCCCCCCAGACAGATGTCGCCGTCATACAGCACGGCCGACTGTCCTGGCGTGACGGCCCACTGGGCCTCATCGAACGACAGCGAGAATGCACCACCCGGCTCGACAGCCAGAGGCTGCAACATGCATGCTGCATCAGCCTGGCGATAGCGCGTCTTGGCAGCGTAGCGTCCAGGTACTGGCATGTGCCCGGCAACCCAGCTGACCTGCCCGGCGTGCAAGGTATGCGTCTGCAGCCAGGGATGATCGTGCCCCTGCGCCACGTACAGCACATTGCGCTGCATATCCTTGCGTACCACATACCAGGCATCGGCCGTGCCATCTGCTGCCTGTCGTCCCTTGATGCCACCCACACCCAGCCCCTTGCGCTGGCCGAGTGTATAGAACGACAGCCCGACATGCTCGCCGACCTGCTGGCCATCCGGAGTCAGCATTGGTCCAGGTGCGGTCTGCAGATAGCGTGACAGGAATTCGCGAAAGGGCCGCTCGCCGATGAAGCAGATCCCGGTGGAATCTTTCTTGGCCGCGTTGGGCAATCCGATTTCGCGTGCCAGCCGACGCACTTCGGTTTTTTCGATTTCACCCAGCGGAAACAGAGTGCGCGACAGTTGCGCCTGATTCAGGCGATGCAGAAAATAACTCTGATCCTTGGAGGCATCAAGCGCCTTGAGCAACTGATGCTGCACGCCCCCCTCCACTTCCACCGCCCGCACACGGGCATAGTGGCCCGTGGCAATCAGGTCGGCCCCCAGCGTCATGGCATGATCAAGGAAAGCCTTGAACTTGATTTCGGCATTGCACAGCACATCCGGATTGGGCGTACGACCTGCCGAGTATTCACGCAGGAACTCGGCAAAGACTCGTTCCTTGTACTCTGCCGCAAAATTGACGGCTTCGATATCCACCCCGACCAGGTCAGCCACGCTGGCTGCATCGAGCCAGTCCTGGCGCGACGAGCAGTATTCGCTATCGTCGTCGTCTTCCCAGTTCTTCATGAACAGACCGATGACCTCGTAGCCCTGCTGCTTGAGCAACCAGGCCGCAACCGACGAGTCGACCCCGCCGGACATCCCGATAACGACCCTGCCTTTGCTTCGTACCTGTGTATTCATGTTGCAGGCACTCAAACGATCTTGCCGGGATTGAGCAGATTGTCGGGATCGAACGCCTGCTTGAGGCTGCGCATCAGCTCCAGCGCAGCCGGATCGAACTCGTCCCGCATGAACTGCATCTTGTGCATGCCGATACCATGCTCGCCCGTGCAGGTACCACCGACCTCGATGGCCTGGCGCACGATCGCATGGTTGATTTCTTCGGACAGCTTCCACTCGGCAGTATCCTCGGGATCGAGCAGCATCAGGACGTGATAGTTCCCATCGCCGACATGGCCGACGATAGTGTAGGGGAACGGTGCCTGCTCCAGCAGGCGAGCCGCTGCACCGACCGAATCGGCCAGGCGCGAGATCGGCACGCAGACATCGGTCGTGCTGGAACGGCAACCCGGGCGCGACTGCACACCGGCGAAATAGGCATTGTGCCGTGCCGTCCACAGGCGGCTGCGGTCTTCGGGCCTTTCGGCCCATTCGAAGTCATGGCCGCCATGCTCGCGTGCCAGATCCTGCACCACCTCGGCCTGCTCCTTGACGCCCTCGGGGCTGCCATGGAATTCGAACAGCAGCATGGGGCTTTCGCGCAGGGACAGCTTGCTGTACTGGTTGACCGTGCGCACGGCATTGGCATCCATGAACTCGACGCGCGCCACCGGCACGCCCATCTGGATGGTATCGATCACGCACTTGACCGCGCTGTCGAGCGTATCGAAGGTACAGATTGCCGCCGATACGGCTTCTGGCTGGGGGTAAAGACGCACCGTCACTTCGGTGATGATGCCCAGGGTGCCTTCGCTGCCCACGAAAATGCGGGTCAGGTCGTAGCCCGCAGACGACTTGCGGGCCCGTCCAGCAGTACGCAGTACGCGCCCATCTGCCGTCACGACCGTCAGGTTCACGACATTTTCGCGCATGGTGCCGTAGCGCACCGCATTGGTCCCGGACGCTCGCGTTGCCGCCATCCCCCCCAGGCTCGCATCGGCGCCCGGATCGATCGGAAAGAAGAGACCAGTATCACGAATCTCTTCATTGAGCTGCTTGCGCGTAACGCCCGCCTGCACAGTCGCTGTGAGATCCTCGGCGTTGACCGAAACGATCCGGTTCAGCCCCTGCAGGTTGAGTGTGACACCGCCCTGAATGGCCAGGAAATGTCCTTCCAGCGAAGAGCCGGCACCGTAGGGAATCAGGGGAACCTTGTATTGGCTGCACAGCTTGGCAACCAGCACGACTTCCTCAGTCGACTCGGCAAAGATGACGACATCCGGCGGCGTCACCGGGTACGGAGACTCATCACGGCCGTGATGTTCAAGGACGGCATCGGCCTGCGAGCATCGTGTGCCAAAATGGCTGGCGAGCACGTCCAGCAGTTCCTGGGGAACGGGGCGGCGCACGGCCGCGTGGGTGTCTGACAGGTTCATGGGTCTGTGCACGGACGCGCCGTGGAGGGTAACGTCCGATTGTAGCGATGAAGAATAATCCGACAGTTTAATCCCTGCTGCCATGCTTGTCGCATGGGCACGGCTGCCCCATATTGCGGTTTGGACTTGGGAACGACACCAAACTGCCCATGGGGCAACAGCCTGGCCGGATCAGTCACTTGCCGGCGCTGATCACGCGATTGCGTCGCTCACGGACGGCCGCTGCCAGGCCCTCCAGCACCGCGACCGAGCTATCCCAGTCGATGCAGCCATCGGTGATGCTCTGTCCATAGGCCAGCGACTGGCCCGGTATCTGGTCCTGACGGCCAGCCACCAGATGGCTTTCAACCATCAGGCCGATAATGCGGGTATCGCCACCGGCGACCTGAGCCGCCACGTCGGCAGCGACAATGGGCTGGTTCTCGGGTTTTTTGCTGCTGTTGGCATGGCTGACATCGATCATCACACGCTGCGCCAGGCCGGACTTGGCCATATCCCTGCAGGCCTCTTCCACACTGGCCGCATCGTAATTGGGCTGCTTGTCGCCACCGCGCAGGATGAGATGACAGTCTTCGTTGCCTCCGGTCGACACAATCGCGGAGTGGCCTCCCTTGGTGACGGACAGGAAATGGTGCGGCTGCGAGGCAGCCTTGATCGCATCGACCGCAATCTTGACACCCCCGTTGGTCCCGTTCTTGAAGCCGACCGGACACGACAGGCCCGACGCCAGTTCACGATGTACCTGGCTTTCGGTGGTACGTGCACCAATGGCCCCCCAGGCCACCAGATCGGCAATGTACTGCGGGGTAATCATGTCCAGAAACTCGCAGCCTGCCGGCATGCCCAGCTCATTGATTTCCAGCAACAGTTCGCGCGCCACGCGCAGGCCCTTGTTGATATTGAAGCTGCCATCCAGATCGGGATCGTTGATCAGGCCTTTCCAGCCAACCGTGGTACGCGGCTTTTCGAAATAGACACGCATGACGATTTCCAGCTCGCTTCCCAGACGCTCGCGTACCGCAATCAGCCGCCGGGCATATTCCAGCGCAGCCTGCGTATCGTGAATCGAGCACGGTCCGATTACCACAGCCAGGCGATCATCCATGCCATGCAGGATGCGATGCAGTTCCTGGCGCGACTTGTGGACCACGGCCGAGGCCTGCATGCTGCAGGGAAACTCGCGCATCACATGCGCGGGCGGTGCCAGCTCTTTGATTTCACGGATTCGAATATCGTCGGTATTGTGCAACACGAAAAACTCCTGGTAGGGTCGGCACATCGAGTGCCTGCTTGTCATACCCCGTACCGTCGGTCTGGCGGCACAAAAAAAGCCGCCAGTGCTGGCGGCTTTTCGAGGAAACTTGAACTATTGGTTCGAGTAAGGCGTATCCCTTCCCTCCGCCAGCGGCATTGGAAATCCAAAAAAATAAAAATAAAAGGGTACGCGGTTCGAAATCATGAAAACATCCTACCAGCATCGACGCATCTTCGCAAATCGGTCACGGTCAGTCCGACTCTTCGATCCACAGCATCTGGATGGCTTCCAGAATTTTTTCATTGCTGCGGTCCGGCGCATCATCAAAATCCGGCAACTCAGTCACCCAGCGGTGCAGGTCGGTAAAGCGGATGGTACGTGGATCCACATCGGGATGGGCATCCACCAGGGCAAAGGCAATCTCTTGGCTATCCGTCCATTTCATGATCCGCCCTCCTCAGTGATTTTCCTTGGCATGGTTGATGGTATAGCGTGGAATCTCGACAATCAGGTCTTCCGAGCCAATTTTCGCCTGGCAGGACAGTCGCGAAGTCGGCTCCAGCCCCCAGGCGCGGTCAAGCATATCCTCTTCGGTATCACTGGCCTCATCGAGCGAGTCGAACCCCTCGCGAACCACTACGTGGCAGGTCGTGCAGGCACAGGAAAGCTCGCAGGCATGCTCGACCTCGATATCATGGTCGAGCAGCACACGGCATACCGAAACGCCTTCGGGCGCGTCTTCGATCACGGCACCGTCCGGGCAGAAATCGGGATGGGGCAATACAGTCAGCTTGGGCATAGTGTCAGGAAAGGATATCGTCAACCGCGCGCCCAGCCAGCGCAGCACGGATACTCCGGTCCATGCGGCGGGCAGCAAAGGCATCGGTCGCCTGGGTCAATTGCTCGATAGCGGCCCTCACCCGGGCCGTATCGTCCATGAGATCGCATTGACGCGCCACATTGAGCGCATCATCCACAGCAATCCGTTCTTGCGTGTCCAGCAGGTCTGCATCAGCCTGCAACGCAGCGTCGACGGATTCTACCAAACGTCGAGCATCGACCTGCGCCTCGCGCAGCATGCGCGCCTGTGCATCGGCATCGGCCTGCGCCATGCCATCGGCCAGCATGCGGGCGATCTCGTCGTCGGACAGGCCATAGGAGGGCTTGACGCTGATCGTGGCTTGCACACCCGTACTCAACTCCTGCGCCGATACACTGAGCAAGCCATCGGCGTCCACCTGGAATGTCACTCGGATACGCGCCGCGCCGGCTGTCATGGGCGGAATGCCACGCAGTTCGAAGCGAGCGAGCGAGCGACAGTCAGAAACCAGCTCGCGCTCGCCCTGCACCACATGAAAGCTCATGGCCCCCTGCCCGTCCTTGAAGGTAGTGAACTCCTGCGCCCTGGCGACGGGAATGGTGCTGTTGCGACCAATGATGCGCTCGACCAGACCACCCATGGTCTCGATGCCAAGCGACAGCGGAATCACATCCAGCAGCAGCCAGTCGTCGCCCGGTGCATGGTTGCCCGCGAGCAGGTTGGCTTGCAGGGCAGCACCCAGCGCAACCACCTTGTCGGGATCCAGTTCAGTGAAGGGCGGTCTGCCAAAGAATACCTCGACGGCCTGCCGCACGACCGGCATGCGCGTAGCACCACCCACCATGACCACACCCTTGATGTCGGCCTCCTGGAGTGCTGCATCTCGCAGGGCACGTCGCACCCATTGCAGGGTACGCTCGACCAACGGTTGGGCCAGTGCCTGGAAAGTGGTTCTGGACAGCTCGCAATGGACTGCGCGACCTGACACCAGCACCACCTCAAAAACGGCGCTGTCGCTATCCGTCAGGGACTCGCGCACACGGCGGGCCTCGGCCAGCAACTGCTTGCGCTCCGAATGGGTAAGTACGGCATCATGGCCGGACTGCGCCAACACATGCAGCACGATGGCTGCATCGAAGTCGTCACCACCCAGTGCCGTATCGCCTCCCGTAGCGATAACCTCGAAAACACCCTTGCTCAGGCGCAGGATAGAGACATCGAAGGTGCCTCCACCCAAGTCATAGACTGCATAGATACCTTCAGCCTGGTGGTCCAGACCGTAGGCAATTGCCGCTGCCGTAGGCTCATTGAGCAGGCGCAGAACGGTCAGGCCTGCCAGTTGTGCCGCATCGCGTGTCGCCTGGCGTTGCGCATCATCAAAATAGGCGGGCACCGTAATAACGGCTCCTACCAGTTCACCGCCCAGAGATGCCTCGGCACGCTCGCGCAGGACGCGCAGGATCTCTGCTGAGATCTCGACGGGCGTACGTGGTCCCTGCACTGTCTGCACCCGAGCCATTCCCTCGCCTTCCGCAAAGGTGTAAGGCGCATCGGCGGCATGTGCATCCTGGGCTGAACGCCCCATGAAACGCTTGAACGAGGCAATGCGGGTCTGCTCCCTGCCCGCCACGTCCGACAGTGCATCCCAGCCCACACGGATCGAGCCATCATCGATATAGGCCACCACCGACGGCAGCAACCCGCGCGCCTGTGCATCGTTCAGTATTTCGGGCTGACCACTGCGCACTGATGCAGCCAGCGAATGTGTAGTTCCCAGATCAATGCCGACTGCCAGCGAACGCTGATGGGGTACCGGCGACTGGCCGGGTTCGGAGATTTGCAACAACGCCATAAAAATACCTTATCAGAGCGACTGCCCTAAGCTTCCAGATCCGCCATGGCCTGTTCCATCCGTTCGAGGAACATCCATTCGCGTACCCGGGCTGCCGCCGCCTCGTAATCCTGCTGCTCATCAAGCAGCCGCGCCACGTCGGCCTGGATATCCGCCCCAGCCTGTACCAGGGTCTGACGCAAACCGGCAACAGCCTCGATCGAAGGCTGCTCACGCAGCTCGTCAAGGGCTTCGCGCCACTCCATCTGCTGCATCAGGAAAGCCGGCCGCATGGCGGTATTGGTTTCCACCTGAAGATCGACACCTGCCTGCTCGCACAGATAACGGGCACGTGACAGAGGAGAACGCAGACAGCGATAGGCTTCGTTGATACGTGAGGCCCATTGCATGGCCACGCGCTTTTCAGTTGGGCCAGCCGTCGCAAAGCGATCTGGATGCACACGCGCCGCCGCCTGACGCCAGGCGGCGTCCAGAGCGTCACGATCAATGGCAAAAGCAGGCTTCAAGCCAAAATACGAGAAATAGTCTTCCTGCGTCAAACGTTACACCGTGAACGACTCGCCGCAACCGCAAGTCGCCTTTTCGTTGGGATTGCTGAACTTGAATCCTTCATTCAGCCCCTGACGCTCGTAGTCGAGCTGCGTGCCCTCCAGATAGGGAAGACTCTTGGGATCGATGAAGACCTTGATGCCATGGCTCTCGAACATCTGATCCTGGCTATCGACCTCATCGACATATTCCAGCTTGTAGGCCATGCCCGAACACCCTGTCGTGCGCACCCCCACCCGCAGCCCGATACCCTTGCCGCGTTTCTGGAGATAGCGCCCGATATGCTCGGCCGCCCGTGATGTCAGCGTAACCGACATGATACTCACCCGCGCTTGTTGCGATAATCCTCGACCGCAGCCTTGATGGCATCTTCGGCCAGGATGGAGCAATGCACCTTGACGGGAGGCAATGCCAGCTCTTCGGCGATGTGGGTATTGCGGATGCTCAGTGCCTCATCAAGCGTCTTGCCCTTGACCCATTCCGTCACCAGTGAGCTGGAGGCAATCGCCGAGCCACAGCCGTAGGTCTTGAATACCGCATCCTGGATGATGTCATCGGGTCCAACCTTGATCTGCAGCTTCATGACGTCACCACAGGCCGGGGCTCCGACCATGCCGGTTCCGACACTTTCATCGCTCTTGTCGAAGGCACCCACGTTGCGGGGGTTTTCGTAATGATCCAGGACTTTATCGCTGTATGCCATGATCGTGCTCCTTGCTTGTTTTGTTGATGCCGTTGGCCTGCGCGTATCCGCGCGTCAATGCGCCGCCCACTGGACGCTGTCGAGATCGATGCCTTCCTTGGCCATCTCCCACAGCGGCGACATGTCGCGCAGCTTGCCTACACGGGCCTTGAGCAGCTCGATGGCAAAGTCCACGTCCTGCTCGGTATTGAAGCGCCCGAGTGTAAAACGGATCGAGCTGTGCGCCAATTCATCGTTGCGGCCCAATGCGCGCAACACATAGGAAGGCTCCAGGCTGGCCGAGGTGCAGGCCGAACCACTGGAAACGGCCAGCTCCTTGATCGCCATGATCAACGACTCGCCCTCGACATAGTTGAAGCTGACGTTGAGGTTGTGAGGGATGCGTTGCTCGGTATCACCATTGAGATAGACCTCCTCGATCTGGGACAGCCCAGCCCACAGACGATCCCGCAATGCCCCGATGCGCAGGCGCTCTTCGGCCATTTCTTCGCGGGCGATCCGGAATGCCTCACCCATGCCAACGATCTGGTGCGTCGCCAGCGTACCCGACCTGAAACCTCGTTCGTGACCACCACCATGCATCTGCGCCTCGAGGCGGATACGTGGCTTGCGACGCACATACAGCGCACCGATCCCCTTGGGGCCGTAGATCTTGTGCGCAGAGAACGACATCAGGTCAACCTTGATCGTCTGCAGGTCGATCTCGACCTTGCCAGCAGATTGCGCAGCGTCGACGTGGAAGACGATTCCCTTCTCACGGCAGATTTCACCAATCGCAGCGATATCCTGGATGACCCCGATCTCATTGTTGACATGCATGACCGACACCAGGATCGTGTCAGGACGCAGTGTCTGACGGAACACATCGAGATCGAGCAGGCCGTTTTCCTGTACATCAAGGTACGTCAGTTCGAAGCCCTGACGCTCCAGCTCCCGACAGGTATCCAGGATTGCCTTGTGTTCGGTCTTGACCGTGATGATGTGCTTGCCACGCCCCGAATAGAAGTGTGCCGCACCCTTGAGAGCCAGATTGTCGGACTCGGTGGCACCGGAGGTCCAGACGATCTCGCGGGGATCGGCATTGACCAGCCCAGCCACCTGCGCACGCGCCTGCTCGACAGCCTCCTCGGCTTCCCAGCCATAGGCATGGCTGCGCGAGGCCGGGTTGCCGAAGTGCTCGTACAGCCAGGGCACCATTTTGTCGACCACGCGAGGATCGACAGGCGTGGTGGCGGAGTTGTCAAAGTAAATCGGTTTGCTCATGACTCTGTTCCTGCTGCAAAAAATGTATACAGTGATGTGCCGTTAAGCGATGACCTGCGTCGCGGGCGGGCGGCCAGCACGACGCGTACGTGGCTTGGCAACGACAGCGGCCTTCTGCTCCTGCAGCACAGTGGCTTCCTTGAGGTCGCGCATGCGCTGCTGATCGACCAGATCCTGCAGCGAGACGGAATCAAGGTAATCGACCATCTTGCGATTGAGCGTTGCCCAGAGCTCGTGCGTCATGCACTTGCCCATCTTGCCATCCGCACCCTGTGTACAGTTGCCCTTGCCACCACAGTTGGTGGCGTCAAGCGGCTCGTCCACGGCGAAAATGATATCTGCAACGGTCACGTGACGCGCCAGCTTGGCCAGCGTATAGCCACCACCCGGACCACGCATGCTCTCGACCAGTTCATGCCGCCGCAACTTGCCAAAAAGCTGCTCCAGATAGGACAGCGATATATTCTGGCGGCCACTGATCGCGGCCAGCGTCACCGGCCCACTATGCTGGCGCAAGGCCAGATCGATCATGGCTGTTACTGCAAAACGGCCTTTGGTTGTCAAGCGCATATTCGGCTCCCTTTTAACACCCCGGAGCTGCCTGCATATAAAAAAACCGGCAATACCCGAGCAATTAAGTCAAGTATAGCCGGTTTCCGACAAATTTACTAGGGATTTATCCACAAAAAACCGCGCAGTGCGCGGTTCGGGGCCAGACAAAAAGGGGCTTAAGCCGCCTGGTACTGAAGCACCCGCTTGCGGATCTGCTCCAGCACGCCCTGACAGGCATCCTCGATATAGTCGAGCACCTTGCCAAAGCCTTCGACCCCTCCGTAATACGGGTCAGGCACGGTCGCCTCTTCGAATTCGTTGGCGTAGCGCATCAACAAATTCAGCTTGTGCAGGTACGGCTTGGGACAACGCTGGCGCAACGCCGTCAGATTATCCCAATCCATGACCAGAATCATGTCAGACTCGGCGAAATCATCAACCGAGATCTGACGGGCTTCGCAGTGGGTAATTTCGTAGCCACGCTTGCGGGCAGCAGCCTGCGCACGCGCATCGGGTGCCTCACCGATATGGTAATCATGCGTACCCGCCGAATCCACCAAGACGGCCTCGGATAGACCCGCCTCGTCGATCATGCGACGAAACACGCTTTCTGCACTGGGGGAACGGCAGATATTACCTGTGCTAACGAAAAGAACCTTGGTCATCATGGCCGTAAGTGTGCGGGAAAACACCTAACAAGGCAAGCACTTTTTCGGCCCGAACATCCCTGTGTTCACACTCGAAAAATCAACTTTATACAAATAAAAACAGACAGTTATATAAAAACATAAAGCCTTTCGAAAGACTTCGAAACAGGGCCGCATCGTCGATTCCCAAACCAGAAACACCCTCGCTTTCTTTGCAATAAAACGACACTATCCGCTGCAAAAATCGCTTATCAGTGCATGCACACGCGCCCACTATGCCAGCAGAACACGCGCCTTGAGTGCCTGCAAGGCATCGCGCGCCGCGGCAGCCTGCTCGAATTCCAGATTGCGCGCATGTTCCTGCATGGCCTTTTCGAGCCGCTTGATCTCACGTGCAAGCGCCTTCTCATTGCCTGCCAATTCGGCCAGATTGTCCGGCACGGCTACGTCAACCGCCTTCTCCCTCGAATCAATAACGCCATCGATGAGATCCCTCACTTCCTTGTGCACGCCCTGGGGCGTAATGCCATGCTCCGCATTGAAAGCCACCTGCACCTGGCGACGGCGCTCGGTTTCCGCCAGCGCACGCTGCATCGACCCCGTGACCCGATCCGCATAGAGAATGGCCCTGCCGTGCAGGTTGCGCGCCGCCCGCCCGATCGTCTGGATCAGGCTGCGCTCGGAACGCAGGAAGCCTTCCTTGTCCGCGTCCAGGATCGCCACCAGCGACACTTCGGGAATATCCAGTCCCTCGCGCAACAGGTTGATTCCGACCAGGACATCGAACACCCCCAGCCGCAGATCGCGAATAATCTCGACCCGTTCGACTGTATCGATATCCGAATGCAGATAGCGTACGCGGATGCCATGCTCCCCCAGGTAGTCGGTCAGATCTTCGGCCATGCGCTTGGTCAGCGTGGTGACCAGCACCCGCTCCTGCACCACAACCCTCAGCCGGATCTCGCCCAGCAAGTCATCCACCTGCGTCAGCGCCGGACGCACTTCCACTACAGGATCAACCAAGCCTGTCGGCCGTACGACCTGCTCGATCACGGCATCGGCATGCCGTGCTTCGTAATCGGCAGGCGTGGCGGAGATGAAGACAGTCTGGCGCATCCGCACTTCGAACTCCGCCATCTGCAAAGGCCTGTTATCGAGTGCCGACGGCAACCGGAAACCATACTGAACCAGCGTTTCCTTGCGCGACCGGTCCCCTTTGTACATGGCTCCCAACTGCCCTATCGTGACGTGGCTCTCATCGATGAACATAAGCGCATCGACCGGCAGGTAATCGATCAGCGTTGGCGGAGGATCTCCTGGTGCCGCACCCGAAAGATGCCGGGAATAGTTTTCGATTCCTTTGCAGAATCCCAGTTCCTGCAGCATTTCGAGATCAAAACGCGTGCGCTGCTCCAGCCGTTGCGCCTCCACAAGATGGCCGCCGGCCACCAGGAAGCCCACCCTTTCACGCAATTCGTCCTTGATACTTTCAATGGCCCTCAAGACGGTTTCGCGTGGGGTCACGTAATGCGATCCCGGATACACCGTAAAGCGCGGCACTCTCTGGCGCACTCGCCCGGTCAGCGGATCAAACAGGTCCAGGCTCTCGATTTCATCATCGAACAGGGTCAGGCGCAGCGCCAGTTCCGCGCTTTCGGCAGGATAGATATCGATGGTCTCGCCCCGCACCCGGAACGTCCCGCGCGTGAAGTCGACATCGTTGCGGGTGTATTGCATGGCCACCAGCCGAGCCAGGATCTCGCGACGCGGCACCTGGTCGCCGGCGCGCAGAATCAGCACCATGGCATGGTAATCACCTGGATTGCCGATACCGTAGATGCACGACACCGTGCCGACGATGACAGTATCGCGACGTTCGAGCAGACTTTTGGTGGCCGACAGGCGCATCTGCTCGATATGCTCATTGATCGAGGAGTCTTTCTCGATGAAGAGATCCCGCGTCGGCACATAGGCCTCGGGCTGATAGTAATCGTAGTACGACACGAAATACTCGACAGCATTGCGAGGGAAGAACTCCCGCATCTCGGCGTAGAGTTGCGCTGCCAGCGTCTTGTTGGGAGCCAGCACCAGTGCAGGACGCCCAAGCCGGGCAATCACGTTCGCCATGGTGTAGGTCTTGCCGGAACCGGTCACCCCCAGCAGCGTCTGGGCCATGAGACCATCGCTCACGCCTTCGACCAGTTGCCCGATGGCGCGAGGCTGATCGCCAGCCGGCGGATAGGGCTGGTACAGGTGAAAAGGACTATCCGGAAAATCGACGAAGCCAGGAGCGCTCATGCTAGACTTTTGACTAGACGCAAACTTTCTATTATCCATGTCAGGCAAGACAGCGTCCACCGGCCTGCCATACCCAAATCAAGCTGACGATATCATGAGCTCCCTCTTCGCTTCGGTAGAACTTGCTCCCCGTGATCCCATTCTGGGCCTGAATGAACAGTTCAAGGCCGACACCCGTACCAACAAGGTCAATCTGGGCGTTGGCGTGTACTACGATGACGAAGGACGCATCCCTCTGCTGCAAAGCGTACGCAAGGCCGAAACGGCACTGCTGGCCGATGCCGCCGCACGCAGCTACCTGCCCATCGAAGGGATCGGCAGCTACAACCAGGGTGCCCAGAAGCTGCTGCTCGGTGCCGATGCGCCACAAATCGCCGAAGGCCGCGTGCTGACGGTCCAGGCCCTGGGCGGCACGGGCGCACTCAAGATCGGTGCCGATTTCCTGCGAAGCCTGCTGCCGCAAGCCCGTGTTGCCATCAGCAACCCCAGTTGGGAAAACCACCGCGCCCTGTTCGAGCGTGCCGGCTTTCCCGTCGAAACCTATGCCTACTATGATGCCGAAACCCACGGCCTCGACTTCGAAGGCATGAAGGATTCACTCAACGCACTGCCCGAGCAATCGATCGTCGTGCTGCATGCATGCTGCCACAACCCCACGGGCGTCGATCCCACGCTGGCGCAATGGCAAGAGATCGCCTCCATCGTCAAGGCCCGCAATCTGGTGCCCTTCCTCGACATTGCCTACCAGGGCTTTGGCGACGGCCTGGCTCAGGATGCCGCCGTAGTGCGCCTGTTTGCCAATGCCAACATCAGCATGCTGATCAGCTCGTCGTTCTCCAAGTCGTTCTCGCTGTACGGCGAACGCGTGGGTGCTCTGACGCTGGTCACCGCTTCGGCCGACGAATCCACTCGGGTGCTGAGCCAGGTCAAGCGCGTAATCCGCACCAACTATTCCAATCCGCCCATCCATGGTGGTTCCGTCGTGTCGCGCGTCCTGAACAACCCGGAACTGTTCCAGCTCTGGGAAGATGAGCTGGGTGGCATGCGTGACCGCATCCGTGAAATGCGCCACCAACTGGTCGACAAACTGCGTGACCGCGCCCCCGACCATGATTTCAGCTTCGTGCTGACGCAACGCGGCATGTTCTCCTACTCCGGCCTGAATGCCGAACAGGTCGAACAATTGCGTGCAGAACATGGCATCTACGCCGTCTCGAGCGGCCGCATCTGCGTAGCAGCACTCAACAGCGGCAATATCGACTACGTCGCCAGCGCCATCGCGTCCGTGCTGAAGTAAGCCAGGGTATATCGCCCGATATGCGTGGGGGCCTTTTTTTTCTGACCCCCGCCCAAAAAAACCCCCTTCCCCCCCCCCCC